>NZ_JBHJUW010000062.1:0-45023 GCF_042268205.1 Streptomyces sp. NPDC056160 | reverse complement strand
CGCTCGTCATCCGTCAGAACCACTTCGACCGTCGGCCGACCCATGCGCGCCATGAGCCCAGCATACTTCTACGGCTTTCCTAAGACTCGGGACACTAGATCGCCAGGCGGTCCCCGCGGTGTGCGGCGGCCGGGGATTCGTGGTGGCGGAGCCCGTACGGGAACTCCTCAGCCCCCGCCGGGTCGCACTCGGCGAGTCCACCGAGGTCCGCCGCCTGCTGCCCAACCTGGGCCGCCGCATGGTCGGCGCCTGGTGCTTCGTCGACCACTACGGCCCCGACGACATCGCCGACGAACCCGGCATGCAGGTGCCACCGCACCCGCACATGGGCCTGCAGACGGTGAGCTGGCTGCGCCAGGGCGAGGTACTGCACCGAGACTCGACCGGCAGCCGTCAGCTGATCCGCCCCCGCGAACTGGGCCTCATGACCTCGGGCCGGGCCATCAGCCACTCCGAGGAGAGCCCCCGGTCGCACGCCCGCCTCCTGCACGGCGCCCAGCTGTGGGTCGCCCTTCCGCAGGCCCACCGCCACACGGACCCCCGCTTCGAACACCACGCCGGCCTGCCGACCGTCACGGCCCCCGGCCTGGAGGCCACCCTGATCCTCGGCACCCTCGACGGCGCGACCTCGCCCGGCACGGCGTACACCCCGATCGTCGGCGCCGACGTGTCCCTCACCCGGGGCACGGACGTACGCCTCCCCCTGGAACCGGACTTCGAGTACGCCGTACTGTCCATGTCCGGCGAGGTCCACGTGGACGGCGTGCCCGTCCTGCCCGGCTCGATGCTCTACCTCGGCTGCGGCCGCCCCGAACTCCCCCTGCGCGCCGACTCGGACGCCTCCGTCATGCTCTTGGGCGGCGAGCCGTTCGAGGAGGAACTGATCATGTTCTGGAACTGGATCGGACGGTCGCAGGAGGAGATCGTGCAGGCCCGCCTGGACTGGATGGAAGGGACGCGGTTCGGGGAGGTCAAGGGGTACGACGGTGCTCCGCTGCCGGCTCCCGAGGTGCCGACGGTGCCGCTGAAGCCACGTGGACGGGTGCGCTGACCCGCACAAACGGATGATGGGCCGCGACGGGTCGGCGACTCGCCGGTGCGCCCCGTCTCCCGCGGCCCGCCGCGTGCGGGAGGGCGGCCGAGCGTTCGGCACGGGCGAAGCGCGGGGCTGCACCATTCCACGGTGTGCTCGTCTGAGGTGTCGAACAGTCCTCTCCCGGAACGAGACGTGCCACCTCAGGGATGTACGCGCAGCCGTACTTCGCCCACAGGGCGGCTCCACCGGGGGAGAAGACTTCCCAGATCCCAGCGAGCGCAAGGGCGTTCTCCGTGACCTCGGTGGCTCGCCTCTCTGCGCCGGGGCGTTCAGCCCGGACGGCAAGGTGCTCGCGGGAGGTGACCAGACGGCAATGTGCGGCTTCGTCGTGAGATCGGCTGCGCAGGCGCGGACGGTGCTGGGGGCCTCTTGTTGGTGGATCCCGAGGCCAGGGCCGCCGCCACGAGGGCCCCTCGCGGCGCGTCAAAGGGGGCGTGGCCGCCCGCCACCTACAGCAGGGCGCAGCCGGTTGGGGATGGCGCCGGACCCCGCACCCGCGCCGCCGGTGCTCGTGCTCCGGGTCGAGGACGCGCAGGTTGATGCACGCTGCCGGCTGCGCAGGGTCTCGCGGCAGGGCGCCCTGGCGCGGTGGGGGCTTGCAGCGGTGCTCACCCTCGCCGGTGGCCCTGAGCATCGTGACCCACTCGGCCAGGGCAAGCGGGCGGGCGGCGGCGGAAACTCGGATGCGCGTGCCGCGGCGGCCCGCCTAGGCTGCGCTCGCGGGAGGGCGTGGCGCCGTTCCGCCGTCGGCGGATCGGAGATGCACGGGGTATGACCAGCCAACTGTTCGCCGTCTGCTTCCGCACGACCCGGCCCGCGGACCTTGCGCGCTTCTGGTCCGGACTCCTGGGCTGGGAGCCGGCCGACGGCCCGGACGACGACCTCGTGCTCCTGCCCCCTGCGCATACCGGGTTCCGCATCCGCTTCCTGCCGGGCCAGGAGCCGAAGACCGGCCAGAACCGGGCGCACTTCGACCTGACGAGCGCATCCCCGCAGGATCAGCGGCGCACGGTGGCCAGGGCGCTGGAGCTCGGCGGAGAACACATC
This sequence comes from Streptomyces sp. NPDC056160, assembly GCF_042268205.1. Taxonomy (NCBI): domain Bacteria; kingdom Bacillati; phylum Actinomycetota; class Actinomycetes; order Kitasatosporales; family Streptomycetaceae; genus Streptomyces; species Streptomyces sp. NPDC056160. The sequence goes on along the minus strand of NZ_JBHJUW010000062.1, from coordinate 42,880 downwards.
GACGTCGGCCAACTCCCCGAAGAGGGGCATGTGGTGCTCGCCGACCCGGACGGCAACGAGTTCTGTGTCATCGAGGCGGGCAACGCCTTCCTCGCCGGCACCGGCTTCATCGGAGCGCTGGCCTGCGACGGTACGCAGGAGGTCGGCTACTTCTGGAGCGAGGCGCTGCGGTGGCCGCTGGTCTGGGACCAGGACCAGGAGACCGCGATCCAATCGCCCCACGGCGGTACGAAGATCACGTGGGGTGGTCCGCCGGTGGCCCCGAAGACCGGGCCGAACAGGCTGTCCTTCGAGCTGGCGCTCCCCGCCGACGCCGACTGGCAGGCGGAGGCGGACCGCCTGGTCTCGCTCGGCGCGACGCGCACCGGCACCGGCGAGGGCGACGCCGGCCGGGCGCTGATGCTGGACCCCGACGGCAACGAGTTCTCCGTACGGATACCCCGGTAGCGGCAGCGGCAGCGGCCCCGGCAGCGGGACGGGGCGGAGTGCGGGAAACGCCGGCAGCGAGCCAGCCGGCGCCGCTGGGAGCCGGATCGCTTACGGCCGTTCCCGGCTGCGGCGCCGGCCGGGATCGGCAGGGGAACCGGCTCGGTTCCCGGCACGAGGGTGCCGCCCTGGTGTTCCCCGGCACTGAATGCCGAGGCCGGTGACGGAACCGTCCATCACCTCGCCGTCGCGCAGCAGCCGCCACGCGCACGCCGTTGCCGGCCGGGCTGCCGAAGGCGGGAGCACAGCCGCGTGGAGAGGCCTTCACCCGCGTCCTGGGGCGCGCGCGGCGAGTTGGGACAGACCGTCCGCCGACTTCCCGACATGCCCGGTGCGCGCCGCCCGCCGCTCCGCCGTGCGCGTGTCCGCTGTACACAGTCAGTGCTGCAATCCGCGATTCCTGTCGCAGGTCCGTACCCCGAGAGGAAGCTGGTGCAGCGGTGGCCGAAGTCACTGCCCGGACGCGCGTGGACGTACGCGACCGGGCCACATGGACGGAACTTTTCTACGACCTGGTGCTCGCCTTCGGAGTCAGCCAGGTCGCCCACGTGCTCGCGCTGCACCCGGGCTGGACGCAGCTGGGCAGTTGCCTGCTCGTCCTGGTGCCGCTGTGGTGGGCGTGGGTGGATGTCGTGATGGCGATGAACGCCGTGCACGAGACCAACATGCAGCGTGTGTTCCTGCTGCTGGCGGGGCTCGCCACCTACGGGATGTGCATGTCCGCGCAGCACGCGTTGGAGACCAGGTCGGAGGCGCTGCTGTACGCGGGCAGTTATCTCGCCCTGCGGCTGCTCATAGGCGAGGCGATACGGCGGGAGTGCGCCGTCTACACCATCCACCCCTACCGGGCGGGCCTCGCCTTCGCGCTGGCCCTGTTCGGGGTGACCGCCCTGCCGGACCAGATGCGCACCGCGGGGTGGGCGGTCGCCGTGGTCGCCGAGATCCTCGCGCCGCTCGTCCTGAGCGGCCACCTGCGGCAGCTGGCGTTCGGCGTCAACCACCTGCCGGAGCGGTTCGGTCTGTTCATCATCATCGCCCTCGGCGAGAACGTCGTCTCCGTCGGCGCCTGGGTGGGCGGGCGCCACCTCGGGCCGACGGAGCTGGCGGCCGTCGCCCTCGCGTTCCTCACCGGCTGCGGCCTGTGGTGGCTGTACTTCCACCTCGCCGCGTCCGCCGTCGCCCACGCCCTGCGCTCCCATCCGACGCCCGCCGTCGTCGTGCGCGACGTGCTCAGCTACGGCCATCTCGCTCTGGTGTCAGGGCTGTTGCTGGTCGCGGTGGGCGCCGAGCGGATCGTCGCGGCGCCCACCGTGACGCCGTACCGGATGGCCGCGGGACTGCTGCCCGTCGGCGCCGCCCTGTTCACGCTGACGTTCTGCTACACGCGCCGCCGGATGTTCGGTGCCGCCTCCGTGACCCGCTTCGCCGGCGGGCTCGCGCTGCTGGGTCTCGCGCTCGCCGCGCCCCTGGTGCCGGGACTGGTCACGCTCGGCGCCGTGGCGTTCGTGCTCATCGCCGTCAACGGCCTGGAGCACTGGCTGCTGACCGGCGGCCGGCACGTCCCCCTGATCTTCGTCAGACGCTGAGCCCGAGGGGGGAACGCGGCACCCGCATCACCGTCAAGTGGCCAGGTCCGCAGCGCGACTTGACGCAGTGTGCCGACCCCGCCCCGCCACCCGGCCCCCGCCTTCCACCCGCGCCTAACTTTCTCGGGTGCCCAGCCGCGGCGCGCGGCGTGCGACAGACCGAGCATCCGTTCGCGAAGGAGTGGTCCGATGACGATCCCCCTGCCCCAGGCCGTCGGCGACGGTTCCCTGTTCATCGACGGCAAGTTCCAGCCGGCTGACTCCGGAGAAACGGTCCAGGACATCAACCCGGCCACCGAGGAACCCATATGCGAGGTGGCCTGGGCCGGGACAAGTGATCTCGACCGAGCCGTGCAGGCGGCACGGCGCGCCTTCGACGTGGGCCCCTGGGCCGGGATGCCCGCCAAGGAACGGGGCCGGCTGATGCTGCGCGTGGCCGACGGCATCGAGGCCGCGGGGGAGGAGCTGGCCCGGCTGGAGACCCTGGACGTCGGCAAGCCGATCACGTTCACGCGGGGCTTCGACGTCCGGGCCGCCGCCGAGATCTTCCGCTACTACGCCGGCATGGTCGAGCAACTGGAGGGCGCCGCCCGCCCGGCGGGCGCCCGCTCCCTGCAGTACACGCGGCGCGAGCCCCTCGGCGTGGTCGGCGCCATCACGCCGTTCAACTTCCCGCTGAACCTCGCGGTCAACAAGATCGCCCCGGCGCTCGCCGCGGGCAACACCATCGTCCACAAGCCCGCCGAGCAGACGCCGCTGACCGCCCTGGCGCTCGCCCGCGTCATGGCCGAGGCCGGACTGCCCGAAGGCGTGCACAACGTGGTCACCGGCGGCGGCGCCAGTGTCGGCGCGGCGCTCGTCGAGCACCCCGGCGTCGACAAGATCTCCTTCACCGGCTCCACGGCCACCGGCAAGCGCCTGATCGCCGCCGCGGCCGGCACGCTGAAGAAGGTCACCGTCGAACTCGGCGGCAAGGGCGCCAACATCGTCTTCGCCGACGCGGACATCGAAGCGGCCGTGCAGGCCGCCTTCCAGGCCGGGTTCTTCAACACCGGCCAGTTCTGCATGAGCGGGTCCCGGCTGCTGGTGCACCGTTCGGTGCACGACCAGGTGGTGGACGCGCTGACCGGCGTACTGGGCGCGATACCGGTCGGCGACCCGCTGGACGAGAACACGGTGCTCGGTCCGCTGGCGCACCGGCAGCAACTCGACAAGGTCGTCGAGTACGTCGGCATCGGCCGCCAGGAGGGCGCCACCGTCGCCTTCGGCGGCGAACGCGGACACGAGGGGCCCGGCTACTTCCACCAGCCCACGCTCTTCACCGGCGCGCACCCGCAGATGCGCATCGCGCAGGAGGAGATCTTCGGCCCGGTCGTGACGGTGCTGCCGTTCGACACCGACGAGGAGGCCGTCGAGATCGCCAACGGCACGCCGTACGGACTCGCCGCGGGTCTGCACACCCGCGACGTGCGCCGCGCGCACACCGTGGCCGCCCGGCTGCAGGCGGGGATCGTCTGGGTCAACACCTGGGCGGCGTTCGAGAACTCTACGTCCTTCGGCGGCTACAAGTCCTCCGGCTACGGCCGCGAGCTGGGCCCCGAGGGCATCGAGGAGTACCTGCAGTACAAGACCGTGTACGTCAATGTCGATTGAGGTAGAAATGTCCGACCAAACCCGCCCCGGCGCCCTCTCCGCCGGGCTCGTGCTGGGCGCGTTCCTGGCGCCCAGCGCGCTCGGAATGTCCGCGACGCCCATCGCGCTGCCCGCGCTCGGCGACAGCCTCTCGGTGGCCTCAGGGGCGACGGCCTGGGTGCTGGCGGGCTACACGCTGACCCTCTCCGTCGCCTCCGCCCTCGCCGGCCGTCTCGCCGACATCCGCGGTCTGCGCATGCCCATCGTCACCGGCATGGTGCTGCTGCTCGCCGGCACCGTCCTCGTCGTCGCCGTCCCCTGGTTCCCGGCCGTCATCGCGGGCCGGATGCTCCAGGGCATCGGCGGTGGCGTCGCCGCCGTGCTCTCCTTCGGCGTCGCCAACCGCCTCTTCACCGAGCCCGGCGAACGCGGGCGCACCATCGGCACCATGGGCGCGGTCGTCGGGATCGTCTCCGGCGGCGGCGCACTGCTCGGGGGCGCCCTGACCGACCTGATCGGCTGGCAGGCGGCGCTCGCGCTGCCCGGTCTCTCGGCGATCGCCGCGATCCGGGTGCTGCGCATCGCACCCGCCACCCAGCCCCGCCCCGAACGCCTGGACGCGCGCGGCGCCGTGCTCTGCCTCGCTCTCGCCGCGGCCCTGGCGGTCCTCCTTCAGGCCCGCACCACCCACCTGAAGGAGACCCTCGTCCTGGTGCTCGCGGTGCTCGCGATCGCGCTGGCCGCGGCCACCGTGTGGCACGTGCGCCGGGTGCCCGACGGGTTCCTGCCGCGCCTGGTCGTCAGCAACGCCCGCTTCGTGCTCGCCGCGGCGGCCGGCTTCACGCTCTTCGCGGGCTACCTCATCATCCAGTTCGCGGCGCCCCGGCTGATCCTCATGGACCACGACCCGAGCGTCACCCAGATCGGTCTGATCCTGCTGCCGACCGGTGTGGTCAGCGCGGTCCTGTCCCGCACGGCCGGTGGACTCGCCCACAAGGTGGGTCCGCTGCGCCTGGTCACCGCCCTCACCGTGCTCAGCGCCGCCGGGCTGCTGCTCGCCGCGCTCGCGGGGCGCCAGCCCGTCGCCCTGGTCATCGCGGTGGCCGCCTGTGTGTCGGGGTTCAGCGCCGGTCAGGTCGCCCTGATGGCCGCGGTGCCGCACCTGGTCGACAGCTCCGTGCACGGGGTGGCCGCGGGTGTGTTCCAGCTCGTGTTCATCACCGGCGGTTCGCTCGGCTCTGCCGCGGTCGGCGGCATGGTCGGTGCGATGAGCCTGTCCACCGCGATCGGGGTGCTCGCTGTGGTGCCGCTGATCGGCCTGGTGGCGGCCGTGGCCGCCGGGCTGCTCGTGGCGCGGCAGACGTCGTCGCCGGCCCCCGTGGCGGGCGGCACCCGGACGGCCGTCGCTGCGGAGAACCCGGCGCGCGCCACCGGCTGACGTCCGCACCCCCCGCTGCCGTTCCCGGAGTCCGCTCCAGGGGCGGCAGCCCTTTTTGGCCCGGCCGGCCGGCCGCGAGGCGCCGCACGCTGATCACCTGACGCGATCCACCTGACGCGATCCACCTCACGCGCTGAGTCCGACCCGCTCCACGTGACGCGTTCGACCTCACGCGGTTCACCACTTCACGCAACACACCACACACAGCTCACCCGAGAGCTTCCCCGAAGGAGCGGAAATGGCTCGACTGACCCGCCGTGGATTCCTCGGCACCGCCGGCGGCGTGGGCGGTGCCGTCGCCCTCGGCACCCCGGGCACGCAGCAGGCCGCGCAGGCCGCGGAGGCGGCGCCCCGGGCCGCCGGTGACGAGGCCGGCCGCGCCCTCGTCGACACGGTGACCGTGACCGCGTCGGACCCGCGCTACCTGGACCTCACCCAGCGCGGCTACAACGCCCGGTTCACCGCCGAGCCGGACACGATACGGCTCGTGCACTCCACCGGCCAGGTCGTCGCCGCCGTGCAGGAGGCGGTCACGGCCGGGGCCCGGATCGCGGTGCGCAGCGGCGGGCACTGCCTCGACGGCCTCGTCGACGACCCGGGCGTACGCGTCCTCATCGACCTGTCCGAGATGAACGCCATCGGCTACGACGCGTCCCGGCGGGCCTTCTCCGTCCAGGGCGGCGCCACCCTCGGCCAGGTCTACCGCACCCTCTACCTGGAGTGGGGCGTGACCATACCGGCCGGCGACTGCCCCACCGTGGGCGTCGGAGGCCATGTCACCGGCGGCGGCTACGGCCCGCTCAACCGCAAGTACGGCGCGGTCGTCGACCACCTCTACGCCGTGGAGGTGGTGTACGTCGACTCCACCGGCACCGCCCGCTCCGTGGTCGCCACCCGCGAGGCCGACGACCCGCACCGTGAGCTGTGGTGGGCCCACACCGGCGGTGGCGGCGGCCAGTTCGGGATCGTGACCACCTTCTGGTTCCGCTCCCCGGACGCCACCGGCACCGACCCGGCGGGCCTGCTGCCCAAGCCGCCGCACAGCCTGCTCAAGACCTCCACCAGCTGGAAGTGGACGGACCTGACCGAGGCGGACTTCACCCGCATCGTCCGCAACCACAACGCCTGGCACGCCGCCCACAACACACCGGGCTCCGACTACGACACCCTCAACAGCGCACTCCTGCTCTACAACTACGTCCAGGGCGCCGTCTCCCTCACCGCGCAGCTCGACGGTTCCCTGCCGAACTCCCGGCAGCTGCTGGACAGCTACATCGCGGCGATCGCCGAAGGAGTAGGCGCCCCGCACACCACCACCGCGCACAGCACGCCGTGGCTCAAGGAGTCCCTCAAGGACCACTACGACACCGGGCTGTACAACCGCGGCAAGTTCAAGGGCGCCTACCTGCGCAAGGGCTGGTCCGACGCGCAGCTCGCGGTCCTGTACCGCAACCTCAGCGACCGGACGTACACGGGACACGGCGGCGCGATCCTCTTCTCCTACGGGGCCCAGGTCACCACGGTCGCCCCCGACGCCACCGCCCTGGCCCAGCGCGACTCCATGCTGAAGGCCAACTTCCTGACGTACTGGACCGACCCGGCCGAGGACGACCGGCACGTCGCCTGGCTGCGCGCCCTGTACCGGGACTTCTACGCCGCCACCGGGGGCGTGCCGCTGCCGGACGGCGACGCCGACGGGTCGTACATCAACTACCCCGACCCCGACCTGACCGACCCGCGGTGGAACACCTCGGGGGTGCCCTGGCAGACGCTGTACTGGAAGGGCAACTACCCGCGCCTGCAAGCGGTGAAGAAGCAGTGGGACCCGCGCAACGTCTTCCACCACGCGCTGTCCGTCACGGCCTGCCGGTGAGACACCGCGACCCCCGCCCCTCGGCCGAGGGGCGGGGGTCGCGCGCTGTCCCGTGTGTCAGCCGAGCGGCGGCAGGACGACGCCGGTCAGCGACTCGCTCAGCTCCCGCAGCCGCGCCCGCGCCGCCGGGTCGTACGCCTGGGCGCCGGCCCGCGCCGGGGCGGCCCGGTTGAAGTACTCGCCGCTCACCTGCGCGAGCGCCGGGTCGGTGACGAGGCGGGCGGTGTTGCGCATGCCCTCCTCCAGGGTGCTCTGCGGGGTGAAGAGGTTCACCACGATCTTCGTCGGCATGTACGAGGCCGGGTGCAGGGCGTTGACCGTGACCCCCGTGCCGGCCAGCTGCTCGGCCAGGTCCTTGGTGAGGCTGATCTGGGCCAGCTTCGCCTGGCAGTAGGCCTGTCCGCCGTCCCAGCCGTGCTCCAGCATGACGTCGTCGAAGTCGAGCGGGGCCTGCCCGGCCGAGGTGACGTTGACGATCCGGGCCGGGGCCGAGCGCACCAGCAGCGGGGCCAGGGTGCAGCTGAGCATGTAGCCGGCCAGGTAGTCGACCTGGAAGGTGAGTTCGTGACCGTCCTGGCTCTCCTGGCGGGCCAGCTCGACGCCGATCCCGGCGTTGTTGACGAGCACGTCGAGCCGGTCGTACCCGGCCAGGACGCGGTCGGCGAGCTTGCGGATCTCCTCCAGGGAGGAGAAGTCGGCCAGCTCGTAGTGGAACCGGTCGGCGCCGGTCCGCTCCCGCAGCTCCGCCAGCAGCTCCTGCCCCTTGCGGGCGCTGCGGCCGTGCAGGATCAGCGTGGCGCCCTGATCGGCGAGTTCGAGGGCGAGGGCGCGGCCGAGTCCGTCGGTCGCGCCGGTGATGAGGATCGTCTGTTCGCTGACAGGGCTCATGGTCTCCATTTTCCCGGTGTTTCCTCGTGCGTGTCGGAACATGGTGGAAGGCACGGCCGGTCGAGGTCGACCGGCCGTGCCCGGTGCGGGCGTACGCGGATCACGTGCTCACGCGTAGGACCGCAGTTCTGCGGAGGTCTGGTCGGTGTAGCCCTGGCTCACCTCGATGACGACCCCGTCGGGATCGGCCACCCAGACCGTCTTCCAGCCGGGGATGAACGCGTCGAAGGCCAGCGGCCCGAGCAGCACCTCCAGCTCCCCGCCGGCCGCCTCCATGAACGCGTCCACGTCGTCGACCTGGAAGGCCAGGTGGCGGGCGGCGCCGGGGTTGTCCGGGCCGTCCTTCGCGGTGGGGAAGGCGGGCTCGGACTCGGTGGGGAAGAGTTCGATGTAGACGGGGCCGGCCTTGAGGAAGACGACCCGGCTCCCGTCGGCCTCCACGACGCGGGCCCGCTCGAAGCCGAACCAGCGCCGGTAGAACTCCTCCGTGGCCCTCTGGTCACGGCAGTTGAGGCCGACGTGCGACCAGCGGGCGTTCGCGGGTGCGGACACGGGCCTCACGCCCCACCGGTGACGGCGGCGAAGGGCACCGTGTCGTGCACGTTCGTCATGTAGACGATCTCGCCGCCGGCGATCCTGAAGTAGTTGCACACGTCGGCCTCGACGGTCTCGCCCCGCGGGGTGCGGGCGGAGATGTGCGAGACGACGGCGGCCTGCTCGCCGTCGACGACGACGTGCACGGGGACGTTGGAGAAGGACGCGTACATCTGCGGGAACCCCTTCATCATGTCCCGCAGGGTCTCGCGTCCCTCGACGTGTCCGGCGAGCTGCTCGTCCATCGTCTGGTCGACGGCGAACAGGTCGCACCAGGGGTCCCAGTCGCCCAGGTTGGCGAGCCGGTAGTAGGTGTCGACGATCTCTCGGGTGTTCATCGCGGCCTCCTCGGCGTACGGGATCGGCTGGGTTGCGGGTGTCACGGAAGCTCCACGTCCAGCTGGCGCATCAGGCCCGCGGTGTCGGCCTGCACCCAGCGCTCGACGACCTTGGCGTCCTCCAGGCGGTACACCTCCAGGCTGGTCCAGGAGACCTCGCGTCCGTCGGGCTCCTGGCCGAAGAACGGGGCGATGTGCTTGCCGTGGAAGGTGATGTGCATGATCACCTTGTCCGGGGAGGCCGGGTACAGGGCGTCGAGGCGCACGGTGAAGTCGAGGGCGTCGTGCGCGGCCTTGATGACGACCTTCAGCTCGTCCAGGCTCGACACGTCCCAGGCCGGGTTGTTGTCCCGGAACGTCGGGCCGAACAGCGCGTCGAGGTCGTCGTAGCGGCGCTCGTTCACGGCGTCGCTGACCGCCTGCACGGTCGCCAGGTTCGCCGCGTCCGTGGAGACCTGCTCGCGCAGGCCGAGCAGGTCGTCCTGAGCCCAGCGCTCCACGAACCGGCCGTCCTCGACCCGCCAGATCTCCGTGGTGGTCCACTCCACCGCACGGCCGGTCGCCGGGAAGCCGAAGACCGTGCCGCCGTGCGTCCCGGTCAGCTTCACCCGCGTGACGACCTTGTCGTCGCCCTCCGGGCCGCCGACGGGCAGCGCCTCCTGGAGCTCCCCCTTGAGGCCGTACGTCGCGTGGGCGGCGCGCAGCGCGGCCAGGTAGTCGTCCAGGCCCTTGATCTCGAAGCCGGGGTGGTGGTCGGTGAAGTCCTCGCCGACGACCTGGGCCACGGCGTCATAGTCCGCCGCGTTGAAGGCGTCGAGGAAGCGCCGGTACAGCGCGACGCTCGCGGAGTTCTCGGTGGTGTTCTCAGAGGTGGGCATGGTGGGTCTCCTCGGTCCGTCGGTGGTGGGAGTCCTTGATCAGCTCGGCAGCGCGCTCGCCGATCATCACGCTGGGCGCGTTGGTGTTGCCCGCGACGATCGTCGGCATCACGGAGGCGTCGGCGACGCGGAGCCCGGCGACGCCGTGCACGCGCAGCTCGTGGTCGGTGACCGCGTCCCCTCCCGTGCCCATGCGGCAGGTGCCGGCCGGGTGCCACAGGGTGGTCGCGCGCGCGGCGACGTAGGCCCGCAGCTCACCGGGGTCGCGCACGCCCGCGCCGGGCCCCAGTTCCTCGCCGCGCAGCCGGTCGAAGGCCGCGGTGTGCGCCAGCTCCCGGGCCAGCAGCACCCCGTGGACCAGGACGTCCACGTCGGCTCCTGCCGTCAGGTAGCCGGCCTGCACGACGGCGGGGGCCGCCGGGTCGGTGGAGCGCAGCCGGACGCGGCCGCGGCTCTCGGGCAGCAGCGCGATCGGCGCGAACGTGAAGCCGGGCCCCGCGTGCTGCTCGGCGGGCGCGTCGGGGGCGAGGAACTTGACCGGCCCGAACGTGAACTGCAGATCGGGCGACCGGCCCTCCCCGCCGCCCTGGGTGTGCGTGAACAGGCCCGCCTCGGACAGCAGTGCCCCCTCGGGGTGCTCCTCGCGGGACCGGTAGCACACCGGCACGAACAGGTGGTCCTGCAGGTTGCCGCCGACGCCGGGCAGGTGCTGCACGACGGTGATGCCGTGCGCGCGCAGGTGTGGGGCCGGGCCGATCCCGGAGAGCATCAGCAGCTTCGGCGTCTCGAAGGCGCCCGCGCTGACCACGACCTCCCCGTCCGCCCACGCCTGCCGGTGCTGCCCGTCCTGGACGTAGGCGACGCCGGTGACGCGGGTGCCGTCGAGCAGCAGCCGGGTGGCGTGCGCGCCGGTGGCCACGGTCAGGTTCGGACGGTCGAGCGCGGGACGCAGATAGGCGGTCGCCGTCGAGGCACGGGCGCCGTCGTCGGTACGGGTCGTCTGGTACAGGAAGCCGTAGCCGTCCTGCCGTTCGCCGTTGTAGTCGTCGCCGGGCGCGTCGAAGCCGAGGTGGCGGGCGGCCGCGACGAACGCCTTCGCGACCGGCGTCGGATCGGTGTGGTCGCGCACCCGCACGGCGCCGCCCTTGCCGCGCAGCGCGTCGCCGCCGCGGTCGTAGTCCTCGGCGCGGCGGAAGGCGGGCAGCACGTCCGCGTACGACCAGCCGGGGTTGCCCGCCGCCGCCCAGCCGTCGTAGTCGTGGCGGCTGCCGCGCACCCACATCAGGGCGTTCACGGAACTGCAGCCGCCCGCCACCTTGCCGCGGGCCACCGGGACGCGGCGACCGCCGAGGCCGGCCTCCGGCTCGGTCGCGTACCCCCAGTCGATCGTGGGGCTCCACTCGCTGGTCAGCAGGGCGAGGAGGGAGGCGGCGTCGGTGCGGTGGATCTCCGGCCGCTCGTCCCAGCCGCCGGCCTCCAGGAGCAGCACGCTGACGTCCGGGTCCTCGCTGAGCCGGCTCGCCACGGCGCAGCCCGCGCTGCCGGCGCCGACGACGACGTAGTCGTACGACATGGGAACCTCTCGCATCGCCGGCTCAGGCCGGGTTCAGGGCGCCGACGTGGTAGGTGCGGATGCGCAACGCCCCGTCCGCACCGTCGCGCACCAGCTGCCAGTCCTGGTCGATGCGCAGGGCCGACACGCTGCCGTCGGAGAGGTTCTTCGCGGTCCACACGACGGTCACCTCGACGTCGACGAGACCGTCGTGCTCGTGCGTGCGCAGCTTCTCCACGATGTGGCTCTGCGGGCCGAAGCTCGCGCCCACCGCCGCGTACCAGTCGCGGAAGTCGGCGTGGCCGCGCAGGGTGCGCTCGGGGAACGCCATCTCCAGGCCGTCGTCGATCACGTACGCCAGCAGGTCCTCGACGGGCTCGTGGCTGCTCAGGATGTCGTACCAGTGCTGGACGAACGCGGCGACGTCCTGGCCGGGCTCCGTCCGCGGGCTCTGTGCGGTCGTCATGCCAAGTCCCTCTCGCTGAAGGAGTGTCCGGTGTCTTCCGGATGTGTCCCGGTCGATTGGGCCACGGCGGCGAGGGCCCGGGTCCGGCCCCGGGGGATCGGCCGGGGCATTGCGTGAGGTCGGACCGCGGGCTTGCCGACGTCGCGGGGCGAAATGGCGTAGTACGCGCGCCCACTTGGGGATGTGGCGCGATCGGGACGGCCGGAGCCGCCGGGCCCGGCCCGCGAAACGTAGACATGAGTTCGACCGGTCCCATCCGACCCGCGTCGCACGAGAGGACACCCCATGAGCAAGCGCATCCTCGTCGTCCTGTCCGAATACGGTTACTGGGGCGAGGAGTTGATCGGCCCGCTGGAGACCTTCGACAAGGCCGGCTACCAGGTCGCGTTCGCCACGCCCACCGGCAAGCGCCCGGTCGCCCTGCCGCCGAGCATGGACCCCGACTACGTGGACCCGCCGCTCGGCCGCTCCGTCACCACGCCCGAGATGGCCGCCAAGGTCCGGGCCGTCGACAGCTCGCCGCGGCTGGACGGCCCGCTCGACCTGTCGTCCTGGCTGCCCGACCGCCCCTACCGCTCCAAGCCGTACTTCCTGCGTGACTGGGAGGCGTACAACACCCGCCTGGAGCAGATCCGCGACCAGATCGCCGACCGATACGACGCCCTGCTCATCGTCGGCGGCTCCGGGCCCATCGTCGACCTCGCCAACAACTGGCGGGTGCACGACCTGATCCTCGCGTTCCACGCCCTGGACCGGCCGATCGCCGCCGAGTGCTACGGCGTCGCGCCGCTGGCCTTCGCCCGCGACCAGGAGGACCGCGTCTCGATCATCCGGGGCAAGCACGTCACCGGGCACTGCATCGAGTACGACTACAAGGACGGCACCGGCTTCATGGGCACCGACTTCGTGATCGGCCCGCCGCCGTACCCGCTGGAGTACATCCTGCGCGACGCGACCGCTCCCGGCGGCGCCTTCCACGGCAACTTCGGCAAGGAGACGTCGGTCATCGTCGACTACCCCTTCATCACCGGCCGCTCGACCCCCGACTCCTACCTGACGGGCCAGAAGCTCGTCGAGGTCCTGGAGGACGGCCTGCGCCAGTGGGGCTTCAGGGCCGACGACTGACCCACCCGCACGGCAGCCATGTAAACCTTCGCAGAAAGGTGCACGTCATGGTCAGCAGGCCCGCGCGGGTCGCGATCCTCGAACAGCTGCGAGCCGACGGGGTGCGGTACATGTTCGGCAACCCCGGCACGGTCGAGCAGGGCTTCCTCGACGAATTGCGCAACTTCCCGGACATCGAGTACGTCCTCGCGCTCCAGGAATCCAGTGTCGTCGGCCTCGCCGACGGCTACGCGCGGGCCACGCGCACCCCGGCCGTGATGCAGCTGCACACCGGTGTCGGAGTCGGCAACGCGGTCGGCATGCTCTACCAGGCAGGGCGCGGGCACGCCCCGCTGGTGGCCATCGCCGGCGAGGCGGGGCTGCGCTACGACGCCATGGACGCCCAGATGGCGGTCGACCTGGTCGCGATGGCCGAGCCCGTCACCAAGTGGGCGACGCGCGTGGTCGACCCCGGCTCGGCGCTGCGGGTGCTGCGCCGCGCCTTCAAGGTGGCGGCGACCCCGCCGTACGGCCCGGTGCTCGTCGTCCTGCCCGCCGACGTCATGGACCGGGACACCGCCGAGCCGGCCGTGCCCACCTCCTACGTCGACGTCACGGCCACCGCCGCTCCCGAGGTGCTCGACCGGGCGGCCGCTCTCCTCGCTGGAGCCGAGCGGCCGATCGTGATCGCGGGCGACGGGGTGCACTTCGCGGGCGCCCAGGAGGAACTGGGGCGGCTCGCGCGGACATGGGGCGCCGAGGTGTGGGGAGCGGACTGGGCCGAGGTGAACCTGTCCGTCGAACACCCTTCCTACGCGGGGCAGTTGGGCCACATGTTCGGCGAGAGCAGCCGGAAGGTCACCGCGGCGGCCGACGCCGTCCTCCTCGTGGGCACGTACGCGCTCCCCGAGGTCTTCCCGGCCCTCGACGGCGTCTTCGCCGACGGCGCCCCCGTCGTCCACATCGACCTGGACACCGACGCCATCGCCAAGAACTTCCCCGTCGACCTGGGCATCGCCGCCGACCCGCGGCACGCCCTCGACGGGCTCGCCCACGCGCTGGAGCGGCGGATGAGCCCGCGGGACCGGGCGCGGGCGGACGAGTGGTTCGCCCAGCGGTCGGCGGCGCGCTCGCGCGAACGGGCCGCCGCCCGCCGCCAGGACGACACCGCGCTCGACCCGGACGCCCTGCCGACGCAGGCCTTCCTCCAGGAGCTGGCACGCAGGCTCCCCGAGGACGCCGTCGTCTTCGACGAGGCGCTCACCGCGTCCCCCGACCTCACCCGCCACCTGCCGCCGACCCGCCCCGGCCACTGGCACCAGACCAGGGGCGGCTCCCTCGGGGTGGGCATCCCCGGCGCCATCGCCGCGCAGCTCGCCCACCCGGAGCGGACGGTGGTCGGTTTCACCGGCGACGGCGGTTCCCTGTACACGATCCAGGCCCTGTGGACGGCGGCCCGCTACGGCATCGGGGCCAAGTTCGTCATCTGCAACAACAGCAGCTACCGGCTCCTCGAACTCAACATCGAGGAGTACTGGAAGAGCGTGGACATCGCCGCGCACGGGCAGCCGGAGATGTTCGACCTGTCCACGCCGGCCATCGACTTCGTGGGCCTCGCCCGCTCCCTGGGCGTCCCGGGCGTCCGGGTCGAGAAACCCGACCAGGCCGCCGCGGCCGTCGAGCAGGCGCTCGGCACCCCCGGCCCGTTCCTGGTCGACCTGGTCACCGGACGCGGAAGGCAGGAGTGAGCCGTGCGACTGAACGGACACAAGATCGCGATCCTGCTGGAGAGCGACTTCTACGAACCCGAGATCCTCTACTACCAGCACCGCTTCCCCGAGGAAGGCGCCGAGGTGCACTTCCTGTCCCGGATGTGGGGCCAGGACGAGATCACCTTCCAGGGGCACGAGCACCGGATGCCGTTCGTCGTGCGCGAGTCCTTCGAGGACGTCGACGAGTTCGCGCTCAAGGAGTTCTCGGCGGTGATCGTCCCCTCCGGGATGGTCTCCGACCGCCTGCGCTACACCGAGGACCCGGACGAACTCCCGCCCGCCGCACGGTTCCTGAGACGGGCCTTCCAGGACCCGGCCATCGTCAAGGGCATCATCTGCCACGGCATGTGGCTGACCGCCCCGGTGCCGCACCTGGTGCGCGGGCGCCGCGCCGTCGTCCACAACAACCTGCTCGGCGACCTGCGGAACATGGGCGGCCTGTACGTCGACGAGGACGTGGTCGTCGACGACGACCTGGTCACCGGGCGCACCGGGGCGCACTGCCACCTCTTCGCCCGGACGATCATCGACCTGATCGCCGCCCGCGAGGGGGACCGGGCCGCGCGGGCGCGGGGCGCGGGCCGGGCCACGGCTCTGGGAGGTGCGCGATGACCGCCGTCATGGACCCCGGCGCCCGCGTTCCCGTCAGCGACCGCATTCCCGTGCGCGACGTCCGTCCCCAGGTGCGCGGCGGGGCCGTGCCCGTGAAGGCCGTCGCGGGGGAGACCCTCACCGTCAGCGCCACCGTGTTCCGCGAGGGCTCGGGCGAGATCGGCGCCAACGTCGTGCTGCGGGACGCGCGGGGCCTGACTGCGGGCTGGATCCCGATGACCCTCGTCGACCCGGACGCCGACCGGTGGGAGGCCACCGTCGTGGTCCCGGAGCCCGGCAGATGGACCTACGGCGTCGAGGCGTGGGCCGACCCCGTCGCCACCTGGCGCCGCGACGCCGAGGTGAAGATCCCGGCCGGCGTCGACGTCGAGCTGATGCTCGCCGAGGGCGCGCTGCTGTACGAGCGGGCCGCCCACGGGATCCCGGACGCCGGCCGCCGCGAGGCGGTCAGGGCGGTGGCCCGCGCCCTGGGCGACGGCACGAGCCCCGTCTCCCGGCGGCTCGCCGCGAGCGCCGCCCCCGAGGCGGCCGCCGCGCTGCGGCGGCACCCGCTGCGCGAACTGGTCACCCCCACCTGGCCGTTGCCGCTGCTCGTGGAGCGGCGCAGGGCCCTCGTCGGCGCCTGGTACGAGATGTTCCCGCGCTCGGAGGGCGCCCGGCTGACCGACGGCGGCCCGCCGGTCAGCGGGACGTTCGCGACGGCGGCGCTGCGGCTGCCCGCGATCGCCGCGATGGGCTTCGACGTGGTGTACCTGCCGCCGATCCACCCCATCGGGCGCACCCACCGCAAGGGCCGGGACAACGCCCTCGTCGCCGGCGAGCACGACGTGGGATCGCCGTGGGCCATCGGCTCGGCCGAGGGCGGCCACGACGCCGTCCACCCGGACCTGGGCACCCTCGACGACTTCCGCCGGTTCGTCGCCAGGGCCGGCGAGCTGGGCCTGGAGGTCGCACTCGACTTCGCCCTCCAGTGCTCGCCCGACCACCCGTGGCTCACCGAGCACCCCGAGTGGTTCACCCAGCGGCTCGACGGCTCGGTCGCCCCCGCCGAGAACCCGCCCAAGAAGTACGAGGACATCCACCCCCTCGCCTTCGACCGGGACTTCGAAGGGCTCGTCGCCGAGAGCGTGCGGCTGCTGCGCTTCTGGATGGACCAGGGCGTACGGATCTTCCGCGTCGACAACCCGCACACCAAACCCGTCGGCTTCTGGAAGCGGGTGATCGCGGAGATCAACGGCCGCGACCCCGACGTGGTCTTCCTCGCCGAGGCCTTCACCCGGCGCGCCATGGTCCACGCCCTCGCGCAGGCCGGCTTCCAGCAGTCGTACACGTACTTCACCTGGAAGAACGAGAAGGAGGAGCTGACCGAGTACGCGCATGAACTCGCGCACGACAGCGCCGACTTCCTGCGTCCCAACCTCTTCGTCAACACGCCGGACATCCTGCACGCCTACCTCCAGGGCGGCGACCGCCCCGCCTTCGAGACGCGCGCCGTGCTGGCCGCGACACTCGCCCCGACCTGGGGCGTGTACGCCGGGTACGAACTGTGCGAGAACGAGGTCCTCCAGCCGGGCACCGAGGACTACAAGAACTCCGAGAAGTACGAGCTGCGCCCGCGCGACTGGGCCGCCGCCGACGCCGAGGGCCGCTCCATCGCCCCCCTGATCACCCGCCTCAACGAGCTGCGCCGCGCCCACCCGGCTCTCCAGGAACTGCGCAACCTCCGCTTCCACAGCGTGCCGCACCCGCAGGTCATCGCCTACTCCAAGCAGGTGAGGCTGCCCGACGGGTCGCTCGACACCGTCCTCGCCGTCGTCAACCTCGACCCGTACCTGCCGGCCGAGGGCACCGTCACCTTCGACCTGGCCGCGCTCGGCCTGCCCGACGACGGATCCCTGAAGCTGCGTGACGAACTCACCGGCGAGATCCACGCCTGGGGCCGCGAGACGTACTTCCACCTGGAACCGGGCCGCTCCCCGGCCCACCTCCTGGTCCTCGCCGGGGAGCCGGCATGACCCTCGCCCCCCTCGTCGGGCAGCGGCAGCCCGTCGCCCCGCTGCTGCCGCTGCTCGACCCCTGGCTGCGGACCCGCCGCTGGTACGCGGCCGGGGCCGGCCCCGCCGACGGGCTCACCCCGGTCGTGGCCGACGTCGTACGGGAACAGGCGCCCGCCCTGCTGCACACGGTGCTGCGTACCGGAGACGGGCAGCTGTACCAGTGCCTGCTCGGCCTGCGCCCCGAACTGCCCCCGCGGCTCGCGGGCGCTGCCATCGGACAGGTGACCGAAGGGGACTGGCGCGGCTGGACCCTGTACGAGGCCACGCAGGACGCCGCCCTCATGGGCGTACTCCTGCGCCACCTGGCCCGCGGCACGGACGGCGGGCTGCGCATGCAGCGCACCACCCGGATGCCGCTGCCGGTGGGCCTCGTGCCCCGGCCGCTGACCGCCGAACAGAGCAACAGCGCCGTCGTCTACGGCGACCGGCTGCTGCTGAAGATCTACCGGCGGCCCGAGCCCGGCCCGCACCTGGAGGTCGAGACGCTGCACGCGCTCACCCAGGCGCGCTGCCCGCGCACCCCCCGGCTGCACGGCACCCTGCTCACCGGCGGCACCGGCCTGGTCCTCGGCCTCATGGAGGACCTGCTGCCGGCCGACGGCGACGGCTGGCAGATCGCCGTGCGGCAGGTCGCCGACTGCGTGGACGGCACCTGCTCCACCGTCCCGGCGACCGGCGGCTTCACCGCACACGCCCGTGCACTGGGCGCGGCCGTCGCCGAGGTGCACACGACGCTGGCCGACGTGTTCCCGCGCGTGCGCCTCACCCCGGACGACATCGCACGGCAGGCGGCCGGGATGACCGAACGCCTGGACGGCGCGGTGCGGGAGGTACCGGCGCTGGCCCGGCACCGCGCCGGGATCGCCCGGCTCTACGACGCCTACGCACGGGCGGGCGCGCGCGGCGGCGCGGTGCTCGCCCAGCGGGTCCACGGCGACCTGCACCTGGGGCAGGCGCTGCCCACACCGGCCGGCTGGCAGCTGATCGACTTCGAGGGCGAACCGGCCCGGCCGGCCGCGGAACGCGCCGGGGCGCAACCCGTGCTCAAGGACGTGGCGGGCATGCTCCGCTCCTTCGACTATGCCGCCCGTGCGGGTCTGCGCTCCCTGCGCGCCCGCGACCTGGACGACACCCCTGGCGCCCGCCTGCGCCGCGCCCGCCGCGCGCACGCGTGGGCGGTCCGCAACCGGCGCGCGTTCCTCGCCGGCTACGCGGACGCCGGCGGCACGGACCCGCACTGCCATCCCCTTCCCCTGCGGGCCTTCGAGGCGGACAAGGCGGTCTACGAGGCCGTCTACGAGTCCCGCCACCGCCCGGACTGGCTGCCGATCCCGCTGGAGGCGGTGCACCGGCTGGCCCGCACCTGAAGGCCGGCCCGGACCCCGCGCCCACCAGGACGCGGGCAGCCGGGCCGGCGACCACCGACCCACCGCATTCGCCCACGGCGGACCGCCCCCCACGGTGAGGGGCGGGACCGAGCCCGAGAGGACCGCGACGTTGCCCGTGACCACCCCCCACCCGGATGTCGACCTGGACCGCATCCTCGTCGGCGCCCACCACGACCCCCACAGCTTCCTCGGCGCCCACCCCACCGGCGACGGGCACACCGTGGTACGCGCCCTGAAGCCCCTGGCCCGCAGCGTCGTCGCGGTGCGCCCCACGGGCGAGCGGGCCACGCTGACGCACGAGCGGGACGGGTTGTTCACCGGCACACTCCCCGGCGCGGGCACGGACCACCACTTCCTGGTCACCTACGACGACGGCGTCGAGCGGCTCCACCACGACGGGTACCGCTTCCCGCCCACGCTCGGCGACATCGACCTGCACCTCGTCTCCGAGGGCCGCCACGAACTCCTGTGGCGGGTCCTCGGCTCCCACGTCCGCCCCCTCGACGGCGTGATGGGAACCTCCTTCGCCGTCTGGGCACCGAACGCCCAGGGCGTGCGCGTCATCGGCGACTTCAACGGCTGGGGCACCGCCCACCCGATGCGCTCGCTCGGTTCCAGCGGTGTGTGGGAGCTGTTCGTGCCGGGCGCCGGAGCGGGCACCCGCTACAAGTACGAGATCCACACCCGCGACGGCCGCCTGCTGCACAAGGCCGACCCGCTGGCCCGCGCCACCGAGGTCCCGCCCGCCACCGCCTCCGTCGTGCACACCTCGGCCTACGCGTGGGAGGACGCCGCCTGGATGGCGAGCCGCGGCGGCGCCGACTGCCACAGCCGCCCCCTGTCGGTGTACGAGGTGCACCTGCCGTCCTGGCGGCCCGGACTCACCTACCGCGACCTCGCCGCCGTACTGCCGGCGTACGTGAGCGAACTCGGTTTCACCCACGTGGAGTTCATGCCCGTCATGGAGCACCCCTTCGGCGGCTCCTGGGGCTACCAGGTCACCGGCTTCTACGCGCCCACCTCCCGCCTGGGAGACCCCGACGACCTGAAGCACCTGATCGACTCGCTGCACGTGGCGGGCATCGGCGTCATCCTGGACTGGGTTCCCGCGCACTTCCCCGAGGACGGCTTCGCGCTGGCCCGTTTCGACGGAGAGCCGCTCTACGAGCCGTCCGACCCGCGCCGCGCGCACCACCCCGACTGGGGCACCCTGGAGTTCGACCACGGGCGCCGCGAGGTCCGCAACTTCCTCGTCGCCTGCGCCGTCTACTGGTGCACGGAGTTCCACGCGGACGCGCTGCGCGTGGACGCCGTCGCCTCCCTGCTCTACCTCGACTACTCCCGCCGGGACGGCGAGTGGAGCCCCAACGAGCACGGCGGCCACGAGAACCTCGACGCGGTCGCCTTCCTCCAGGAGCTGACCGACACCGTCCGCCGCGCCGCGCCCGGCGCCCTGACCATCGCCGAGGAGTCCACGGCCTGGCCCGGCGTGACGCGGCCCACCTACGAGGTCGGCGACGACGGCTTCGGCGGCCTCGGCTTCGACCTCAAGTGGAACCTGGGCTGGATGCACGACACGCTGGGCCACCTCGCCCGCGACCCGGTCCACCGCGCCTGGCACCAGGACGAGATGACCTTCGCCATGGTCTACGCCTACGACGAGCGCTACCTGCTGCCCCTCTCCCACGACGAGGTCGTGCACGGCAAGGGCGCGCTGGTGGCGAAGATGCCGGGTGACTGGTGGCAGCGACGCGCGACCCTGCGGGCGCTGTTCGCCTTCATGTGGTCCCACCCGGGCAAGCAACTGCTGTTCATGGGACAGGAGTTAGGCCAGGCGGAGGAGTTCGACCACGACGCGGGGCCGCAGTGGTGGGTGCTCGACGAGGCGTGGCCGGGCAACGCCGGCCACCGCGGCATCCGCGCCCTGGTCCGCGACCTCAACACCCGCTACCGCGCTACCGCGGCCCTGTGGGAGCTGGACGCGGACCCGGCCGGCTTCTCCTGGATCGACACCTCGCACGCCGAGGCGAACGTCCTGTCCTTCGTGCGGTACGACGCGGCCGGACGCCCCCTCGTCGTGGTCGCCAACTTCTCGCCCGTCGTCCGTAGCGGCTACCGCGTGGGCCTGCCGGACGCCGCCGCCTGGCGCGAGGTGCTGAACACCGACGCGGCGGAATACGGCGGCGGTGACGTACGCAACGAGAAGGCGGTCCGGTCCGAGCCGGTCCCCTGGCACGGGCGCGCCCACAGCGCCGCCCTCACCCTGCCCCCGCTCGCGGTGGTGTGGCTGGAGCCGGCCGGGGACCCGGCTCCCGACCTGGAGGAGGACGACCTCGATGACCACTGAACCCGAGGACGACCTGTACGACCGGATCGTGACCCCGCACGACATCAGGGGCCTGTTCCGGGCCGAGGTGGACCCCGGCCTCGCCTACCGCGCCGGTGCCGCGTTCACCGAGCTGACCGGCGCGGGCGCGATCGCGGTCGCCCACGACGTGCGCCAGTCCTCGCCCTGTCTCGCCGACGCCTTCGCCCAGGGCGTCCTCGACCAGGGCGCCGACGTCCTCGACGCGGGCCTGGGCTCCACCGACTACCTGTCCTACGTCTCGGGGTGCCTGGACGTCCCCGGCGCCATGATCACGGCGGGCCGGGCGCCGGCCGCGTACAACGGGATCCGGCTGTGCCGCGCGGGCGCCGTCGACGTCGCCGAGGGCACCGGCATGGAACTGCTCCGCCGCCGGCTGCGCGCCCCCCGCCCGCCGCTGGCCGACCGTCCCGGCTCGGTCCTGCCCACCCGCGTCCTGCACGACTACGCCGCGCACCTGCGCACGCTGGTGGATCTCTCGGGCATCCGCCCCCTGAAGGTCGTCGTGGACGCGGGCAACGGCATGGCGGGCCTGACGGCCCCGCTCGTCCTGGCCCACCCGTCGATCGAACTGGTGGCTGTGCGCTGGGAGCTGACGGGGACGTTCCCCCGCGGGGCGCCGGATCTGGCCGACGTGAGCGGGCTGCGGGAGGCGGTACGGGAGTCCGCTGCCGACGTCGGCCTGGCCTTCGACGGCGACGGCGGCCGCGTGCTCGCCGTCGACGAGCGCGGCGCCGTCGTCCCGCCCGCCACGGTGATCGCGCTGGTCGCCGGGCGCGAGCTGGCCCGCAGGCCCGGCGCCGCCGTGGTCCACGACCTGCTCACAGCCACCTCGGCCATCGACGCGATCAAGGAGGCGGGCGGCATCCCGGTGCGGTCCCGGACCGGCCCGGCGGCCATCAAGGCACTGATGGCCGAGCAGGACGCGGCGTTCGGCGGCGCGCACGGCGGCCACTACTACTTCCGCGACTTCTGGTACGCCGACACGGGCATGCTGGCCGCGCTGCACCTGCTGGCCGAACTCGGCGACTGCGGCCGTGAGCTGTCGGAGCTGGCCGCCCGGCACGACCGGTACGCCTCCTCCGGCACGATCGACGTCCGCGTGCCGGACCCGCTGGCCGCCCTCCAGCGCGTGGTGCGCCACTTCGCCGCCGAGGGCACGGCCCTCGACCACCTCGACGGGGTCACCGGCGAACTGGCCGACGGGGCCTGGTTCAACGTACGCGCCTCCGGGACCGGCCCCGTCGTCCGCGTGAACGTGGAGGCGGGGACGGTCGCGGCGATGGGGCGGCTGCGGGACCGGGTGGTGGAGGTGGTGGTCAGCGCCGGTCGTTGAGGGCGGCCTCCGGGGCGCGGGTGCGGGCCAGGCCGGCGGCGCTGAGCGCCACGTCGTAGGCGTTGAGCGCCTCGTCGGGGCTGCCGTGGCGGCGCCAGAGGTCGCCGATGCGGCGCCAGGTGTGCGCGGAGTCCGGTGAGGGCGGCAGCTGGCGCAGTTGCCGTGCGGCCGAGTGGAGGTGCTGCACGGCCTCCTCCGCGGCGTTGCGCAGCAGGCAGATCTCGGCGAGGTAGGTCCGTGCCAGCGCCGACAGCACCCGGGAGTCGGAGCCGAGCAGTCCCAGCGCCCGCTCCGCGTGGGCGGCGGCGGCGTCCCAGCGGCCGAGGTGCTTCTCCGCGTTGGCCAGGTTCAGCTCGCACCGGGACAGCTCGCTGGCGCTGCCGACCTCGGCCAGCGTCCCCTGGGCGGACTCCAGCAGTTCCAGGGCGCGCTCGGGGCGGGGCGGGTCCAGTTGCAGCAGCATCGAGCCGTAGTTCATCCTGAGCATGGCCGAATGGCGCGCGTTGTCGCCCTCGGCCATCATCGCGAGCGCCCGTTCGGTCAGGGCGATCGCCTCGCTCAACCGCCCCTGGGAGCCGGCGACGAGGCCCGCGTTCCAGTAGACGGCGCCGCGGGCCCCGTGCGAGCCCTGGGTCTCGGCCGCGGGCAGCAGGCGCTCCCCGAGGAGCTGGGCGCGGGTCAGGTCGCCGCGCATGTGGTACGAACCCATGAGGGTGACCCCCAGCTGGATGTGGTCCATCGTCGTCTCCAGGCCGAGCCCGTCGAGCTGCGCCACCGCGCGTTCGCCGATGTCGATGCTGAGCGCGACGTCGCCGGCGTCGCGGTAGCAGCGGCACAGGGCGACCGCGATGCGGCACCATTCGTCGGAGCCGACGGCGAGGGTCGCATCGCGGTGCAGGCCGTCGAGGACGGAGATGGCCGCTTCGAGGCGGCCGGTCTTCTCCAGCGCGGTGGCCTGCCCGATGAGTGCGCGCCGGACCATCGCCGCGTCCAGTGCCGAACGGCTGGAGAGGAGTTCGCCGAAGGACTGCAGTGCCTCGCCGTTGTCCCCGTTGCGCAGCGCCATCTCGGCGAAGGCCAGCTTCAGCCGGTTCTCCTCGGCGCGGCGGTCGTCGATGCCGGTCATCAGGTAGTCGGGGGAGGTGCCGAGCTTCTCCGCGATGGTGGCCAGCACCGGCGAGGACGGGACGCGCTTGCCCGACTCGATCAGGGAGATGTAGCTCGTGGAGGCCTCCGCCGAGGAGAGGTCCTGCTGCTTCAGTCCCCGCCGTATCCGAAGGGTCCTTATGCGGCCCCCAAGGCCCTCTGCCTCTTCCACCTTGGCGTGATCCATGGGGACTCCTTCCGGAGTTCATGACTAGTTGTGTGACAACTCAAAGTTACCAGCGTGACTCTGCGAAGCCTAGGGGTCTGTGCCAAGTCTCGCTTATTTGGCGCGAGTCGGTAGATACCCGTATCGGCCAGCGGGCTTTGCCGGACTATTACTTGACTCTAAAAGTGACTGAGGATTGACTCATCCTGTCAACTCGCATGAGAGCGTGACGATTGGGGGGCTCGAAGATGAGGAACAGCCTGCTGGTACTCCTCCTGGTGCTGTGTGTCGGGGGAGGCGTGGTCCTCGGCTGGCGTGTCGAATCGTCCGGACCCGGCCGGCCCGTACCGGTCAGCAAGGAGGAGGCGATCGGTGGAGCCTGCTGCTGACCGCGGGACACCTCCCCGAGTGGACCTGCTCACCCGCGAGTACCCGCCGGAGGTCTACGGCGGCGCGGGAGTCCACGTGGCCGAGCTGTCGCGCAGCCTGCGGCGGCTCACGGACGTACGAGTGCGCTGCCTGGGCGGCCCCAGGCAGGAGGACGACGTCACGGCCTACCGCGCCGACGCCGAACTCGCCGCGGCCGACGCGGCGCTGGGGTTCCTCGGCGCGGACCTGGCCATGGCACGCGACTGCGCGGGCGCGGACGTCGTGCACAGCCACACCTGGTACGCCAACATGGCCGGCCACCTCGCCCGCACCCTGCACGGGGCGGCCCACGTCATGACGATGCACAGCCTTGAGCCGCTGCGGCCGTGGAAGGCCGAGCAACTGGGAGGGGGTTACGCGCTGTCGAGCTGGATGGAACGCGCGGCCGTCTGTGCGGCGGACCGGGTCGTCGCCGTCTCCGCGGCGATGCGCGAGGACGTCCTGCGCGTCTACCCGCAGGTCGCGCCGGAAAAGGTGCAGGTGATCCACAACGGCATCGACGCCGACGCGTACCGGCCCGATCCCCGGACCGACGCCCTGCGCCGCCACGGCGTCGACCCGGACCGGCCCTACGTACTGTTCGTCGGCCGCGTCACCCGCCAGAAGGGGCTGACGCACCTGCTGCGGGCGGCGTTCGGCCTGCCGCCCGAGGCGCAGCTCGTGCTGTGCTGCGGGCAGCCGGACACCCCGGGGATCGCCGCCGAGACAGCCGCCTTCGTCGAGGAGTTGCGCACCGTGCGCGACGGCGTGTTCCGCATCGACGGGATGCTGGACACCACGTCCGTACGTCAGCTGCTCACCCACGCCACCGTGTTCGTGTGCCCTTCGGTGTACGAGCCGATGGGCATCGTGAACCTGGAGGCGATGGCGTGCGGCACGGCCGTCGTGGCCGCCGCCGTCGGGGGCATCCCCGAGGTCGTCGCCGACGGGGAGACCGGCACGCTGGTCGGGTTCGAGCCACGGCCCGACGCCTCGGGCGAGCCGGCCGACCCCGGCAAGTACGCCGAGCAGCTCGGCCGGGCCGTCAGCGAGCTGATCGGTGACCCGGCACGTGCGCGGCGGCTCGGCGCCGCCGGTCGGGAGCGGGCCGTGACGCACTTCTCGTGGGACCGGGCCGCCGAGCGGACCCTGGAGGTCTACGCGGAGGCCGTGGCGGCACGCTGAGCGCCCGGGAAGGTCACTGCGCGGCAGGGGGGCGCCCCTTCGAGGCCGGACGGCCACGACGGGGCGCCCCCTCGTCCGCGTGGGGGAAGTGGCAGGCAGCGCCGTCCGGCGCGGCGGGCGCGGGAAGGTCGCGTTCGCACAGCAGGCGGTGCTCCGCCGCAAGGCGGCGGTAGACCGGGCAGCGCCCGCGGAAGGCGCAGCCCGCGGACGTGTCGACGTCCTCCGGGGCGACCGGCGGCGGGACGGGCCGGGGCCGCCGCGCGCCCGGACGGGGGACCGGTACGGCGGACAGCAGCGCGCGCGTGTACGGGTGCCGGGGCCGGCCGAGCACCGCGTCGACGGTGCCGGACTCCACGGTGCGTCCGCCGTGCATCACCACGACCCGGTCCGCGAGCTGCCGGACGACCGCCAGGTCGTGCGAGACCAGCAGGCAGGCCGGGCTCCCCGGAACCGACATCAGGCGGCGCAGCAGCGCGATGATCCCGGCCTGTACGGACACGTCGAGCGCCGAGACCGGCTCGTCGAGCAGGAGCAGTTCGGGCCGGACCGCGAGGGCGCGCGCCAGGGCGACGCGCTGGCGCTGGCCGCCGGAGAGCTGGTGCGGGCGCCGTCCGGCCGCCCGCGGGTCCAGCTCCACCTGGGCCAGCAGTTCACGGACGCGGGCGGTGATCTGCTCCGGCGGTGTGCGCCGGGCCTCCATCGGCTCCGCCACGATCCGCGCGACCGTCATCCGGGGGTCCAGGCTCGCCGAGGGGTCCTGGAGCACGAGCTGGACGCGTCCGCGCAGACTGCGCTCCGCGGACCGCGTGAGGAGGGCCGTGTCCTGTCCCAGGACCTCGATGCGGCCGCCGGCCGGCGCGGTGAGCGCGATGATCCGGGACAGCGTCGTCGACTTGCCCGCGCCGGACTCGCCGACCAGTGCCACGGTCTCACCGCGCCGGACCCGGAGGTCGGCGTGCAGGACGGCGCGGTGGGCGCCGTAGGCCGCCTGGAGGGCCGTGACACGCAGGGCCGGGACAGGGGAGTGGGGGCGCGAGCGGGGCTCGGGCCGCGGTGAGGTGGGATACAGGTCCACCGCCGTGCGGGCGGCCGTGGCCCCGGGGCGCAGGCAGGCCACCTGGTGACCGTCGGCCGCCGGGGGCCCCGGGGCGGTCGGCGGCCCGCTGCGTGCGGGCGGCTGCGGGCGCCCGGTGGAGGCCCGCGTACCCTCTCGCGCCGCAACGGGGTGCGCCCTCAGCACGGGGACGGTGCGCTCGCACTCGGGCCCCGCCACCGGGCAGCGCGGGGCGAACGCGCAGCCCTCGTGCCGTTCCCCCGGGGCCGGTGGCGCCCCCGGGATCTGGGTCAGCGCGTGGGCCGCGTCCAGCCGGGGCGCCGCGGCGAGCAGGCCCATCGTGTACGGCATCCGGGGGCCCGCGAACAGGAGGTCCGCCGGGGCCGTCTCCACGACCCGGCCGGCGTACATCACCGCCACCCGGTCCGCCGCGCCCGCGACCACGCCGAGGTCGTGGCTGACGAGCAGCAGCGCCGCGCCGGTCGCCGCCCGCGCCTCCTCCAGGGCGGCGAGGATCTCCGCCTGCACGCTGACGTCGAGGGAGCTGGTGGGTTCGTCGGCGACGATGACATCGGGCCGCCCCGCGACCGCCATCGCGATCATGGCGCGCTGGCGCAGACCACCGGAGAGTTCGTGCGGGTAGGCGCGGGCGACCCGCTCCGGATCGGGGACGCGCAGCTCGGTGAGGAGTTCCACCGCACGCTGCCGCGCCGACCGCCGTGCGGGGCGCGGCCGTTCGTGGATGCGCAGCACCTCGCCGATCTGGTCACCGATCCGGTGCACCGGCGTGAACGCGGCCAGCGGGTCCTGGAAGACCATGGCGATGCGGCTGCCGCGCAACCGCGCGAGGTCGCGTACGCCGAGGCCGACCAGCTCGGTGCCGAGCAGCCGTACCGAGCCGCGCGCCCGCGCTCCGCGCGGCAGCAGACCGAGTGCCGCGAGCGCGGTGAGGGTCTTGCCCGCGCCCGACTCCCCGACGAGACCGAGCACCTCGCCGCGGCGCAAGGAGAGGTCGACCCCGCGCACAGGGGTGACGCCGTCGCCGAACTCCACGCGCAGATCCCGAAGTTCGAGGACCGTGCTCATGCGGGGACCTCCGTCCGGGCGGCCGAGAAGTCGAGCGCGCGGCGCAGCGCCTCGCCGACCAGGTTCACCGCGAGGACGAAGCAGAGCAGCATGCCGGTGGGGAAGAAGAACATCCACGGATAGGTCAGCGCCGCCTCCGTGCTGTCCGCGATCAGCGTGCCCAGGGACACGTCGGGCGGCTGCACACCGAAGCCGAAGTACGACAGGCCCGCCTCACTGATCACCGCGCCGGCCGTGGCGAGCGTCGCGTGGGTGATCAGGAAGGAGATCATGTGGGGGAGGATGTGGCGGCGGACGATGCGCAGGGGCGGCACGCCCATGTGCCGGGCCGCCGTCACGTACGGGCGCTCGCGCAGGGAGAGCGCCGTCGCGCGGACCGCCCGTGCCGTGAGCATCCAGCCGAGCGCGGCGAGCGCGCCCGCGTACGCCACCCAGCCCGCCCCGCGCAGCGCGGGCGCCACCACGACGAGCACGAGGAACCCCGGGACCACGAGGAACACGTCCACCAGGAACGTCAGGGCCCGGTCGGTCCAGCCGCCGAAGTAGCCCGCACAGGTCCCGACCAGGGCGGCGAACGCCGTGCCCGCCAGCGCCACGAACAGGCCGATCAGCAGCGACTTCTGCAGTCCGCGCGCGGTCTGCGCGAACACGTCCTGGCCGATCCGGTTGGTGCCGAACCAGTGCTCCGGTCCCGGCGGCGCGCTGAGCGAGCCGTAGTCCACGTCGGTGGGCGACCACGGGGACACATACGGGCCGACGCCCGCGTACAGGCACAGCAGGACGATCAGTACGAGGCCCAGGAGCGCGCCCGGCGCACGCGGCAGGACCTGTCTCACCGACGCACCCGGGGATCCAGCACCATCAGCAGCGCGTCGGCGAGCAGCCCCGCGAGCAGCACCGCCACGGCCGCGAACAGGCAGACCGCGACGACGGAGTTGACGTCGCCCTCCCGCGCCGCGTCCAGGAACCAGCAGCCCACACCGGGCCAGCCGAAGATCTGCTCGGCGAAGACCGAACCGGTGAACAGGGCCAGGAAGCCGAAGGAGAAGAACGTCGCCATCGGGACGAGCGACACGCGCAGCCCGTGCCGGAGCAGCGCACGGCCGGGCGTGAGGCCCTTGGCCTGCGCGGTGCGCAGATGGTCGGCCGCGAGCACGTCGAGGGTCGCGGCGCGCTGGTAGCGACTGTAGGAGGCGATCGCCCCCAGCGCCACCGTGGCGGCCGGCAGCACCAGATGGGAGGCCCGGTCGGCCAGCAGGGACGGCCAGGCGCCCCGGCGCCCCGGCGTCGACTCGCCGGTGTAACGGATCACCGTGTGGCCGACGCTGTGGTTGAAGGAGAGCGCGCCGTCCTTGAGCAGCAGCGCCAGCACGAACGTGGGGACGGACAGGACCAGGAAGGAGAGGACCGTCGTCACATGGTCAGGCAGGCGGCCCGCGCCGAGCGCCGCCCACACGCCCGCGAGCACCCCGAGCCCCGTCCCCACCACCGTTCCCACCAGCAGCAGCCGTACCGAGACACCGGCACGCCGGGCGAACTCCGCGTTCACCGGCTCCCCGTCGATCGTGCGCCCGAGGTCGCCGTGGAGCGCACGCCAGGACCAGTGGCCGAAGCGGGCGAGGACCGGAGAGCGGTCGTCCAGGCCGAGCGCGGCCAGTTCGTGGTCGACCGCCGCGGCGGGCGGGCGGGGGGTGCGCTCCTCGAAGTGGGCGCGCGGACTGAGCGCGACGGAGGCGATCACGTAGGAGACGAGGACCGAGACGAGAAGGAGGGCGCCGCTGCGCGCGAGGCGCGCGAGCGCACGGCCGGCCATGGCCCTCCTCGGTGTCAAGCAACAGGCGGACCGCATGAGCGCGATCCAGTCAATGGTAAGTTCAACCGACCGAATTCGTAGGTCAGTTCGCATCTTTTGGTGATCTTTTGCATTGACCAGGAGGACCTGTGAGCCGATTACGTCGTGTCGGAGCCGCCATCGGATTGCTGATGACGACGGTGCTCGTCGGATGCAGCGGTTCCGGCGCCCCACCGGACGCGCAACGGTCCACCGCGGCGGCCCAGTACGGGTCCCAGGGCATCGGCGCCGCCTCCGCCGGCCGCCTCCGCGACGGCGGGACGCTCACCCTCGGCATCTCGGCCTGGCCCACCCAGCTCAACTTCCACCAGGTCGACGGCGCCACCGACGGCGTCGACCAGCTCGCGCAACTGGTGGAACCCCGTCTCTTTTGGCGCGACGCCCGCGGCGTCCCGCACCCCGACACCGACTACCTCCTGTCGGCGAAGGTCACCGGCACCGCACCGCAGACCGTGGTCTACCGGCTCAACCCCAAGGCCCGCTGGTCCGACGGACGGCCCCTCGGCGCGGCGGACTTCGCCGCCCAGTGGCGGGCCATCGGGCGGGGCGACGACCGCTACCACGTCGCCGACCCCACGGGCTACGACCAGATCGCCTCGGTGGGCGAGGGGACCGGCGCCCACGAGGTGAAGGTCGTCTTCCGCACCCCGTACACCGACTGGCAGCGGCTGTTCACGCCGCTGTACCCGGCCTCCGCGATCTCCACCCCCGCCCAGTTCAACACGGGCTGGATCAACCAAGTCCCCGTCACCGCAGGGCCGTTCGAGGTCGGCTCGCTCGACGCCACCACCGAGACCGCCACCGTCGTCCGCGACCCCCGCTGGTGGGGAGCCCGGCCCCGCCTCGACAGGATCGTGCTGCGCACCCTGCTGCCCCCCGCCGCGCTGCAGGCCTACCGCAACGGCGAGATCGACGCCGTCAACGCGGGCAACACCGAGGACTACGCGCAGCTGAAGGACGCCGAGGACAGCGAGATACGGACCGGCTCCGCCTGGGACGAGGTGCACGTCGCGCTCAACGGCGCCGGGGGACCGCTGGCGGACATCGACGTGCGGCACGCCGTCCAGCGCGCCGTCGACCGGGAGGCGCTGGCGGACGTCGCCGCCAAGGGGCTGCCCGTCGGCGTGCCGCTGCTCGGCAACCACATCTTCATGACCAACCAGCCCGGCTACGCCGACCACTCCGCCCCCTGGGGCACGTACGACCTCACCGAGGCCTGCCGCCTCCTCGACAAGGCGGGCTGGAAGCGGCAGGGGGACGGGGGAACGCGCACCAAGGACGGCCGGAAACTGCGGCTCCGGTTCGTCGTCAGCACGGCGACCAACCGCCTCGGCCTCGACCTGTCGCAGCTCGTGCAGTCCATGCTCGGCCGGGCCGGCATCGAGGTCGACATCGTGAAGGTGCCCACGAACGACTACACCGCGAAGTACCTCAACCACGGCGACTTCGACCTGGCCATCTTCCGCTTCACCGACCTCACCTACCCGAGCGACGTCCTGTCGATCTACCAACGGCCGAGCGGCAGGCAGTCGTTCCTCAACTACGGCAGGGTCGGTGACGCCACCGTCGACAAGCTGCTGCGCCAGGCCGCGGGCACCCTCGACACCCGACGCGCCACCGCCCTCTACAACCGGGCGGACGCCGAGATCTGGCGCCTGGGGCACGACATCGAGCTGTACCAGCGCCCCCAGGTCATGGCGGTCCGCGAAGGGCTCGCCAACTACGGGATACCCGGGCTCGGCGACATCGACTGGACGAAGGTCGGCTGGACGAAGAGCAGGGCCAGGACGCGGACCCTGACGGGCGCCAAGTCGCAGGAGGCGGAGCGCACGCGGTGACGGCGCCGCCGGCGCGGCGCACGAGCGTGCCTGTCCGGTGGCGGAGGGAGCGCCACCGGACAGGCACCGCATTGACGGGTCAGACGGCGGAGCCGCTGAGCACCCGTTCCGGCCGGGGCGCCGCCGCCCGCAGCGCCGCGTAGCCGAGCGCGGCGGAGGCGAGGGTGACGTGGTGGTGCCAGCCGCGGAACGAGCGGCCCTCGAAGTCACCGAGCCCGAAGTCCTCGTGCAGCCGGCGCAGACCCGCACCGGCCAGCGACCGCAGGTGGGCCAGTGGTAACGCCTCGGCGAGCCGCCGGGCCGGCAGGTTCGTCAGCCAGTACGCGCGCGGCTCGGGCCGCCCGAAGGGCCAGTCCGTGACCAGGTGCCGCGGGGTGGGCCGGTGCGCGGGCGCGGCCCGGCCTGCCGTCGGCTGCGCGCACAGCAGCGCGGGCGTCGACAGGAACTGCGACCGGTGCCTGCGCTCGGTCACCCGGTCGTGCCAGCTGACCGGCGTGCGCTCGGTGCGCCGGGCCACGTGCGCGGCGAGGTCGGCGACCGTGCCGCGCACCGCCGGCAGCGCCGAGTGCGGCCGGGGCATGGTGACGGCGGTGCGCGGGGAGACCTGGACGAGGTAGCCGAGACCCCGCGCCTCCAGACCGCACAGCAGCGGATCGGTCTCGGACTCGTTGCGCCAGTCCGCGAGCACGGGACGCGGGTCGAGCAGCCACTCCTCCGTCATCTCGTCGACGGCCTCCAGGACGTAGCGCCAGCGGGGCCGCGACTGCTCGTCCGCGGGCAGGTGCGCGGCCTGCCGCAGCTGCTCGTCACGGTCCCAGTGGGGCGGGAGCAGCAGCCTCCAGTTCACCGGCAGGCCGCCGCCGGCGCCCACCAGGGAGACCGCGCAGGCGAGCTGGCAGTTGACGGTGCGCTCCTGGGACGGGGCGTACTGACGGGCCACGCCCACCGACCGGTCGCCGTTCTTGACGAAGACGGCCTCGTCCACCGACCAGGCCTCGACGGCGAAGGCCTCGGCGAAACGCAGCGCAGTCTGCCGCCGGACCGGCCCGCACTCCCACGGGCTCTGGTGCACGAACTGCTGGAGCTGCTGCACCGCGGGCCGTCCGAGGACGTGCTCGGAGATCCGGGTCGGCGTCTTGCGGCCCGGTACGGACAGCAGGCCGCGCAGATAGACCTCGCCCCAGCGCCGCTGGTCGGAGCGTGCCAGCGTGCGGAACAGGTCGCCGCAGTATGCCTGGAAGGAGAGGGGCAGGGGCGGGAAGAGGGGAGTCGGAGAGGACACAGTGCTCCCAAGGCGGTGCGGAACGTTCGGCGGGAAGAGGGATTCAGTCATGGGCGCACGCGTCCCCGCCCTCCAGGAGGAAGGCGTCGGTGGCGAGCAGGGCGTCCGCGACGTCGGGCAGGGCGCAGCCGACGATGACGAAGTCCACGTCGAGCCCGGCCTTGGTGCGCTGGAAGAGGAGTTCGTTGATGGCGGGCCGGCTCATCGCGGTGACCTCGCACAGGTGGAACTCCACGCGCAGCGGCTCGGCAGCCATCACCTCGGCCAGGATCCGCCGGAACTTCTCCAGCTCCGAGGTGTCGATGACGCCGGCGCAGCGCACGTGCGCGGTGTCGCCGTCGAACTCGGTGCGCATCCGCAGCCGCATCTGCGCGGCCTCCAGCTCCACGCGCACCCGCACCGGTTCGCCGCCCTCGGGCAGCCGGACCGTCAGCTCCTTGGCGTCGAAGTTGTGGTACAGGGCGCCGTCCACCCACACCCCGGTCAGCTCCACCGAA
This sequence comes from Streptomyces sp. NPDC056160, assembly GCF_042268205.1. Classification (NCBI taxonomy): domain Bacteria; kingdom Bacillati; phylum Actinomycetota; class Actinomycetes; order Kitasatosporales; family Streptomycetaceae; genus Streptomyces; species Streptomyces sp. NPDC056160. The sequence continues at coordinate 10,001 of NZ_JBHJUW010000062.1, read as the reverse complement.
CCGGCGGGCAGCAGATCGGGCGCGACGCGCAGGACACGGTCGGGCAGGTCGTTCGGGCGCGGCCGGAAGTGCAGGGCGAGGGTGTCGTTGCTGATGAGCAGGCCGGTGTAGGCGGCGGCCAGGTAGCACAGCTCCAGGGAGTGGTAGCCCGCCATGGAGTGGCTGCCCTTGAGCCGTTCGGTGCCCAGCAGGTACGGGATGCCGTTGGCCTGCACGTTGAAGTACACGCCGCCGTCGTCGTAGTCGAGGAAGAAGGCGTTGTGGAAGGAGGCCGCCTCCCGGGCGAGGCGCAGGTGCTCCGGGTCGTTCGTGGTGCCCGCGAGGATCAGATAGGCGAGGATCGCCTGCTCCTGCTGCCACCAGGCCTTGCGGTCGTGCCACACCATGCGGTGCATGCCGCTGTCCGGGTCGGCCCTGCGCTCCACCACGTCGTACCAGCCGCCGCGCAGCTGGTCGCTGCCGACGGCGGGCATGATCTCACCGATGCGCTCGGCGAGCGTCCCGTAACTGCCCTTGTCGACGAGGGACTTGATGCGGGTCAGGTTCCAGGCGATCTTCAGGTTGTGGCCGACGACGGCCCGGTCCTGCTGCCAGCCCCAGGTGCGGTCGGGCGACCAGTCGGCGTGGAAGCGCTCCTGCACGAACGGGCTGTCCGGCTCGTCGGGGAAGTGCTCGACGATGGTGTCCGCGGTCTCCTCCAGGAGCGCCGCGAAGTCCTCGCGCCCGGTGGCCAGGTACGCGTTGATCAGGTACGCCGGCGCGTGGTCGCCGATAGAGTTCCAGTTCTTGCGCGACCGGTTGGGGCCGAGCGAGTCGGCGTGCGGGTCGAGGGTGATCGGGTCGATGTGGGAGAAGAACCCGCCGTGCTCGCGGTCCCTGAAGAACTGCTCGAACAGGGCGACCGTGCGGTCGATGTCCTCCAGGATCCGGGGATCACCGGTGATCCGGTACGTCTGGGTGGGGCCGGCGAGCGCGTAGATCTGCTCGTACATCGGGATCGCGTCGACGTCGTCGCCGAACTCCGAGGCGTACACCTTGCGCTGGCCGGTCGCGGTGACGTCGATGCCGTGGTACCAGTAGGCGAACCCGTCCTGGTCGTCGGCGACGCGCATGTGCTCGCGCAGGTACTCCGTGCCCGACTCGGCCGCGTCCAGGAAGCGGTCCTCGCCGGTCAGCAGGTAGGCGGTGGACAGGCCGTACACGAGCCGCGAGATGGTGTCGGTCTCCTGGCGCACGTCCGCGCCGTCGAAGTCCGGCAGGTGGGTGCCGTGCAGGGTGAGGTTGGTGCGGAAGTTGCGCCAGTCGTACTTGCCGTCGGGGAAGTGCCCGCGCAGGTAGAAGTCGGCGACGGCGGCGGCCTGCTGGACCCACCAGGCCGGGTGCTCGAAGACGTAGGCGCCGCGGTGCTCCTCGGGGAAGGTGATCTCCTTCGCCTCGAACCGCTCGCCGTCCTCCCACTCGTAGCAGATGCCGTACGCGAAGAGGTAGCGGCCCTCGGCGAGCATGTCCAAGGTGGCGTCGGTGGTGTCGCGGTAGGCGTCGCCGAGGTTGCGGACGATACGGGAGGAGACGTTCCGGGGCAGGTGGACCGTGAACTCACGGTCGTCGGAGGTGCGCAGACCGAAGCGGCGTCCGGTGGGGCTGAAGTAGGTGACGTAACCGGCGAGCGTGTCGGAGAACGTGCGGCGACGTGCTGCGGATCCACTCATCGGGGGTTGTCCTTCGCGTCAGACAGGGCCGCGAGCAGCACGACGCTGCGGCCGTGGGCGTGGAAGGTGTGGTCGTCGTGCGGCTCCTCGTGGCCGGCCGGAAGGAGGTCTCGCGGGCCCGCCTGGGCGGTGTCCAGGACGCGGTGCCAGCGGTGGCCGCGGATGTGCGGCAGCTCGAAGTCGAGGCCCAAGTGGTACATGTTGAGGATCAGATGCAGGTCGGGATCGCCGTCGAACCCGCCGAGCGTGCAGGCCAGGACGCGGGCGTTGGTGTCCTCCCAGCCGGGCTGCTCCAGACGCGTGCCGTGCCAGGTGATGTCCGGCAGCTGCCGTGAGTTGAGGTGCCCGGTGTAGAAATGGGGTGCGCGGAAGGTGCGGTAGCGCCGGCGCAGTGCGATCAGGCGCCGGACGAACTCGAAGGTCTCCTCCTCCTTCTCGGCCTGGTCCCAGTCCAGCCAGGACGTCGGGTTGTCCTGGCAGTACGCGTTGTTGTTGCCGCTCTGGCTGTTGCGGAACTCGTCGCCCGCAAGCAGCATCGGCACGCCCCTGCTCAGCATCAGGACGGACAGCAGGTTCTTGATCTGCCGTACGCGCAGGCGCTCCACCTCCGGGTCGTCGCAGGGGCCCTCGGCGCCGCAGTTCCAGCTGTAGTTCTCGCTCGACCCGTCGGTGTCGGCCTCCCCGTTGGCGTAGTTGTGTTTGTGGTCGTAGCTCACCAGGTCGTTGAGGGTGAAGCCGTCGTGGCAGGTGACGAAGTTGATGCTGTTGGTGGGCAGTTCCTTCTGCGGCCCGAACAGGTCCTCGGAGCCGCCCAGCCGTTTGGCGAGGTCGCCGACCACGCCGGCGTCACCGCGCACGAAGCGCCGTACGTCGTCGCGGAACGGGCCGTTCCACTGGGCCCAGCGCTTCCCGGGGAAGCGGCCGACCTGGTAGAGGCCGCCGCCGTCCCACGGCTCCGCGATGATCTTGGTCTCGGCGAGCACCTTGGACAGCTCGATCGCCCACAGGACCGGCGGCACGGGCATCTCGTAGCCCTGGTCGCCGCGCGACAGCTCGGAGGCCAGGTCGAAGCGGAAGCCGTCGACGTGGTGCTCGGTGACCCAGTACTCCAGGGACTCGATGATGAACTTCGCGACGAAGGGGTGGTTGGCGTTGACCGCGTTGCCGCAGCCGGTGAAGTCCATGTAGTGGCTGCGGTCCTGCGGCCACAGGTGGTAGTACGCCTCGTTGGCCTGGCCGCGGAAGCTGATGGTCGGGCCGAACTCGTTGCCCTCGCTGGTGTGGTTGAAGACGACGTCGAGGATCACCTCGATGCCGGCCCGGTGAAGCTCCTTCACCATGTCCCTGAACTCCGCTATGTGCGTGTTCAGGTGGGGCGAGGTGCAGTAGCCGGTGTGCGGCGCGAAGAAGCCGTACGGGTCGTAGCCCCAGTAGTTGTGCAGCGGGGTGCCGTCCGGGCCGTTGCGCAGGACGTGCGTCTCGTCGAAGTCGAAGACGGGCAGCAGCTCGACGGCGGTGACGCCGAGCCGCTTGAGGTGCGGGATCTTCTCGACGACCGCGGAGAACGTCCCCGGGCTCGCCGCCCGCGACGTGGGCGACGCGGTCAGGCCCCGCACGTGCATCTCGTAGATGACCGTGTCCTCCATCGGCGTGCGCAGCGGCTGGTCGCCCTCCCAGTCGTAGTCGTCCAGGTCCACGACGAGGCTGCGCATGCACGTCTCGACGTTGTCCTGCAGGCCGATCGCGAGCGTGCGGTTCCAGCGCGAGTTGATGTTGGCGCGGGCGTACGGGTCGAGCAGCACCTTGCGGTGGTCGAAGCGGGTGCCCGACCGCTTGGGGTCGCGCGGCCCGTCCATCCGGTAGGCGTAGACCTGTCCGGCGCCGATGCCGGCGACATGGCAGTGCCAGAAGTGGAAACTGCGGTGCTTGTCGGGGTGGAGGTGGATGGTCCGCGAAGGCTGCGGGTCGTCGCACTTGTCGAAGAGCAGCAGGTCGACACGGGTGGCGTGCTCCGAGAAGACGGAGAAGTTGACTCCGCCGTCGACGACGGTGGAACCCAGAGGCTGGGGGCGTCCCGCCGAGATCTGCGGCGCCTCGGTCATGGTGGTCTCCGGTTTCGCGTCAAAGGGGGCGTGCACGTGCCGAGTGGACGGGGATGGCCGGGGGAGCGACGGGGGTCGACGGGAAGGGCGCGGGCTCAGGCGAGGGCGCGCAGGGCGGCGGACTCGTCCGCGTCGAGTCCGGCGAACAGCTCCTCCCAATCACCGGGAGGGCTGCCCGCGCCGTTGCGCATCTCGAAGGTGAGTCCCTTCGCGGACGGGCAGTACAGGGCCTGCACACAGGCCTCTGCCACGTCCTGGAGGGCCACGTAGCCGTCCCTGCGGTCGCCCTGTTCCAGGTGGACGCGGCCGTCGTCGGCGAGTTCGGTCCGGTCGGTCAGCCAGCCGGGGCGGACGATCGTGTAGTCCAGCCCGGAGGCGCGGACCGCGTTCTCCCCGGCCAGCCGCCAGTCGAGCATGCGTCCGTAGGCGTTCATCGGGTGTTCGGGCCGGGTCACGTGCCGCTGACTGACGAGCACGAACTGGGCACGCCCGAAACCGTCCTGGAGCGAGAGCGCGTCCAGCGTGTGGAGCACACCGGCGTGCAGTGTGCTCCGCGGGCTGTCGGGCCCCGCGGTGTCGGTGCCGGGCTCCACGGTGTAGACGACGGCGGAGCAGCCGTTCAGCGGGGTGAGCAGGGACTCGGGATCGCGGACGTCACCGAGGAAGAACTGTGCACGCGGCGGCAGGTGGCGGCGGGCGCGCTGCTGACTGCGGCCGATGACACGGACGGTCTCACCACGGTCGAGAAGCTTGCGGGTGACGATCCGGCCGACCCGGCCGGTGCCGCCGATCACGGCGATGGCAGTGTTCACGTGAGCCTCTCTCGAAGAGGTGCGGCGGGTGCGGATCACACCCACTGCAGGATGTCGTCCGAGCTGGTGAGCTGGGTGCCGCTGGGCACTCCGGAGACGGCCGGCACGCGCAGTCGCGGGTAGACGCTGACGCCCGAGAGCCGGGTCCCCGACCACAGCCGGGCGCCGTCGCCCACGGCGGACAGCGCTTCGAGCCGCACCGGGGCGCGGGCGTCGGAGTGCACCTGCACCATCGGGCCCACGTAGGAGTCGCTGATGTGCGCGTAGGCGCCGATGACGGCGGAGTCGCCGAGCACACTGCCCTCGACGTGGACGCCCTCGTGCAGGTCGACGCCGTCCCCGACGTCGGTGGCGCGCAGCCGCACACCCGCGCCGATCTCGACGTGCCGGCCGATGCGCACCCCCGGTCCGATGACGACGCTGCCCTCGGCGATCTTCTGGGCGAGTGTGGTGCCGGTGATGTGGTCCTTGGAGCGCAGGCTGGACTCGTGGACCCAGTACCGCGGGTCGGTGCTGAGCGGGGCGCCCAGGGCGCGGTCCATCTGCGGGTACAGGCCGCTGAGCGCGTCGCTGAGCGTGCCCAGGTAGTCGTGGATGTTGCCGAGGTCGCCCAGGCGCGCGATGGGTTCGACGGCCACCGGGTGACCGAGGCCGACGAGGCGGGGGAGCAGGTCGTTGCCCCAGTCGAGGCGCTGCTGGGCGAGGCGGATGAGTTCGGGGGTACGCGCGGCCAGTCTGAGGCGGGCGCAGTCGATGAGGTACATCCCGGCGTTGGTGGCCAGCGTGCGCGGCCCCTGCGGCTGGGTGATCTCGGGGAACTCCCGCTCGATGACGGGCAGTCGGGGCTTCTCCAGGAATCCGCAGACCAGGCGCTGCGCGGTGGTGCGCATGACGCCGTACTTGCCTGCGATCTCCTCGGGGGTGCGGGGCACGGCGGCCACGGTGACCACCGCGTCGGTGTCCCGCTGGGCGGCGAGCAGCTTCTCCAGCGAGAACTCGAACAGCGAGTCGACGGGGAGGACGAGCGCGGTCCCCGTCAGGTTCCACTGCTCCAGGTTGTGCAGGGTGGCCGCGCCAGAACCCACGTTGTACGGGTCGAAGCGGGCCCGCGAGTAGTCGATCTCGACTCCGTACCGCTCGCCGTGGCCCAGCACCAGCTTGATCTGGCTGCGGTTCTCCACGCCCTGCGCCACTACGTAGAAACGGCGTATGCCCTGGTCGCGGCAGGCCTCGACGATCCACTCGATGAGCGGTCTGCCGGCGAACGGGATGAGCGCCTTGCTGCGGATGTAGTCGGCGGACTGCAGGGTGATGGGCTTCGCCCGTTCACCCCGCCCGCCGGCCAGGATGATGCCGACTGTGCTGTCGTCCCCCATCGCCTGTTCCGCCTTCCGAGCCGACTTGTCGATGCAATGATTCAACAACGTGTGTCATATCAAGTCAAGTGACGTGTCATTTACGCTGGTTGGCAGGGATGACACGCAGTCAGGCGGGGCCGGGGCGGGGGTGCGATGATGACCGGCGACACAGGGCGACGGCGGTCCGGGGGAGCCGACGCGAATCCGGCGCGCTCCCGCCACTGTGACCGGTGAGCGAGCTCCGGCGTGCCACCGCACCCGCACGGGGTGGGAAGGCGGGAGGAGCGGCGATCCGGGAGCCAGGAGACGCACGCGGTCGCTCCCTCACGGGACACGGGGGTGGATCTCCCCGGAGGGGGCGTGACGCCACGTGCCGGGACAGCCGACGGCGGACACATCGGACCCGGCCGGGACAGGAGGCGGTACGGCGCCGTGCCGCGTCGTCGTGCGCCGGGACTGCTGCTGCGGCAACACCGGGATTCCCGGGGTCCCGCGAGCCTTTCGGGGCCTGCGCCGCGTCAGCCTTCCCCGCGAGCCTTCCGGGCGCTGCGCCGCGTCAGCCTTCCCCGTCCCTGTGCCGCGCCCACGCCCGCTCGCGCAGGTCCGCGCTGAGCAGCACGTCCGCGGCCGCGCACGCCGGCGCGCCGGTCACGGCGACGAGCACGTCACGGGCGCGCGGTGAGGCGGCGGCAGTTCGGCACGCGGAGTCTGGAGCTGATCGGCGATGCGGGCCACGAGGTCGCCTGCCCGGGCCCCGTAGCCGAAGCCCTCGGCGCCGACTGCGGCCTCCAGGCGGCTGCATGCCCGCACCGACGGAGAACCCCGAGGTCAGCGCCGGCACACCGAGCCGGCGGCCGCCGACGGTGTGGGGTGCAGGGCGGCGTACGCCAGGGGCGCGGACGGGTCGACCGACACGTCCAGCGGCGCCGGTCGGGCTCCGGCCCGTACGAGGAGGTCGCCGACGGCGGCGATCATGGCGCCGTTGTCGGTGCACAGCTTCGGCGGCGGCACCCGCAGGGTGACACCGGCGGCCCGGCAGCGTTCCTCCGCCAGCGACCGCACCCGCGAGTTCGCGGCCACCCCGCCGACCACGACCAGTGTGCCGACACCGTGCTCGGCGCAGGCCGCCACCGCCTTGCGGGTCAGTACGTCGGCGACCGCCTCCTGGAGCGAGGCGGCCCCGTCGTGCACGGGCAGCTCGCCTCCGGCGTGCCCCTCGGCCCAGCGGGCGGCGGCCGTCTTCAGCCCCGAGAAGGAGAAGTCGTACGAGCCGGGCAGCGGGCGGGGGAGGGGGACAGCGCGCGGATCCCCCACGCGCGCTGCCCGGTCGATGGCCGGACCGCCGGGATACGGCAGCCCGAAGACCCGCGCCACCTTGTCGAAGCACTCTCCCGCGGCGTCGTCCAGGGTGTCACCGAGGTGCGTGATCGGGGCGCGGGCCAGGTCGCGGACGAGGAGGAGCGAGGTGTGCCCGCCGGAGACGATCAGCACCACGCACGGGTCGGGCAGCGGGCCGTGTTCCAGCGTGTCGGCGGCGACATGACCGGCGAGGTGGTGCACGCCGTACAGCGGTACGTCCAGCGCGTAGGCCAGGGACTTCGCTCCCGCGAGGCCCACCTGGAGGGCGCCGGACAGGCCGGGGCCGGTGGTGACGGCGACAGTGCCCACGTCCGCGAGCCGCAGCCCCGCCTCCTCCAGTGCCCGCCGGACCACCGGCCGCAGTGCGTGGAGGTGGGCGCGGGCGGCGATCTCCGGCACCACGCCGCCGTAACGGGCGTGCTCGTCCATGCTCGACGCCACCGCGTGACCCAGCAGCCGCCCGTCGCGGACGAGTCCCGCGCCGGTCTCGTCGCAGGACGACTCGATGCCCAGCACGATCGGTGAGCCCATGCTCGTCCTTCCCCGCATCCCTTGTCAGCCTTACTGCCGTAGCCATGCTATTGCAACCACTGTGCAATAAATTCGGCTGGATGTGAATCCGGCTGGTCACGGGGGTGCGCGCCGGTCGCGGGGAGCGGGCCGCGCCGGTTGCGGAGGGCGGGCGTGCCGGTTGCGGACGGCGCGTGTGCCGGTTGCGGAGGGCGGGCGCGCCGGTCACGGAGAAGCCGACGTGCGGGCCCTTCCGGCAGCGGTGCGCTGTCGGGACAGTGGCCGTGCGCGCTTGGGCAACCGGTCCTTTCCGCGTGTTCTTAACGTGGCTCACCGGCGTACCGGAAACACAAGCAAGCCAGGAGAAGCACATGTCCGATGCCCCCCAGCCCGTTGAGCCCGTGCAGCCCGTGCTGGAACCCGCGGCCGCCGCGTTCGCCGAGGCGACCGCCAACCCGCCCTACCTCTTCGACCTGCCGCCCGCGGAGGGCCGCAAGGCGGTCGACGACGTGCAGTCCGGCGAGATCGCCAAGCCTGCGGTCGACGAGGAGTGGATCACCGTCCAGGGCGGCCCCACCGGCAGCGTCCGCGCCCGCATCGTCAGGCCCGCCGGCGCCGGCGGCACCCTGCCGGTGATCCTCTACATCCACGGCGCCGGCTGGGTGTTCGGCAACGCCCACACCCACGACCGCCTGGTGCGCGAACTCGCCGTGGGCGCCGGTGCGGCGGTGGTCTTCCCCGAGTACGACCTGTCGCCCGAGGCCCGATACCCGGTCGCCATCGAGCAGAACTACACCGTCGCCCGCTGGGTCGTCGACGAGGGCGCCTCCAAGGGCCTCGACGGCACCCGCCTGGCGGTGGCCGGGGACTCGGTGGGCGGCAACATGACGGCCGCGCTCACTCTGATGGCCAAGCAGCGCGGCGGCCTCCCGCTGCTCCAGCAGGTCCTGTTCTACCCGGTGACCGACGCGAGCTTCGACACGCCGTCGTACCACCAGTTCGCCACCGGCTACTTCCTGCGCCGCGACGGCATGCAGTGGTTCTGGGACCAGTACACGACCGACGAGGGCGAGCGCGCCCAGATCACCGCCTCGCCGCTGCGCGCCACCACCGAGCAGCTGACCGGCCTGCCCCCGGCCCTGGTCATCACCGGCGAGGCCGACGTACTGCGCGACGAGGGCGAGGCCTACGCCAACAAGCTGCGCGAGGCCGGCGTCCCCGTCACGGCCGTGCGCTTCCAGGGCATCATCCACGACTTCGTGATGCTCAACGCGCTGCGCGAGACGCACGCGGCCGAGGCCGCCATCACGATGGCCGTCCGCACCCTGCACGCCGCTCTGCACGCGGCCTGATCCACCCTGCGCACGCACTGAACGGAACCGGAACCCCAACATGACCACAACCACACCCACCGTCCTTCTGGTGCACGGCGCGTTCGCCGACGCCGGCAGCTGGACCGGCGTCATCGACCACCTCCAGCGCCACGGCATCCCGGTGATCGCCCCGCCCAACCCGCTGCGCGGTCTCGCGTCCGACGCCGCCTACGTCGCCTCGGTCGCCTCCCAGATCGACGGCCCCGTCGTGCTGGTCGGACACTCCTACGGCGGCGCCCTCATCACGGTGGCCGGCACCGCCGAGAACGTCGTCGGCCTCGTCTACGTCGCCGCCTACGTCCTGGAGGAGGGGGAGAGCCTCGGCGAGCTGCAGGGGCGTTTCCCGGCCTCCCCGCTGGTGAGCAACCTCCAGGAGTGGACGTATCCGGTGCCCGGCGGCGACGTCGCCGTCGAGGTCACCATCACCGAGGACGCCTTCCCGGCCGTCTTCGCCGCCGATGTGCCGGCCGAGACCACGAAGGCCCTGGCGGCGGCGCAGCGCCCGCTCGCCGCGGCGGCCTTCGAGGAGACGGCTTCCGCCGCCGCCTGGCGGACCAAGCCGTCCTGGGCCGTGGTGGCCAGCGGCGACCAGGCGATCAACCCGGAGGTGGAGCGCTTCGGCGCCGAGCGCGCCGGGGCGACGATCGTCGAGCTGGAGGGCGCCTCTCACGCGGTCGCCGTGTCCCGGCCCGCTGAGGTCGCCGACGTGATCCGCGAGGCGGTCGGCGCGACGAGCTGACCCACGCCGGTGCCGAACGGCCGCGCGGACGACTTCCCT
>NZ_JBHJUW010000061.1:0-46155 GCF_042268205.1 Streptomyces sp. NPDC056160 | reverse complement strand
CGGCAGCGGTGCGAGGGCGCCCGCGGGGCCGGCCGGCCCGGCGGCGGCCCGCGTCAGCGCGGCCAGCCGCACCGAGGCGTGCTCCAGCGCCTCGCCCACCGGATAGCCGGTGGCGGGAGCGCCCAGGAGCACGGACAGGTCCCGGTGGAAGGCGCGCAGGAAGCTCCCGGCGGCGCGCAGGTTCCGCTCCAGCGGGCGCAGGTGGGCGCGCACGAGCGGTTCCGGCGCGGACCCGGCGGCCAGCCGCGGCCACAGGTTCTCCCGCAGCGGTACGTCGATGCCCCGGCCCGGCGCGTGGCGGTAGACGACGCCCAGCGGGTGCCGGGTGCCGGGTGCCGCGTACCGGATCGGTGTACGTGTAGTCACCGGCCCACTCGGGTGTGCGGCCGGTGCCGCTCAGCCGCCGCAGCAGCTCGGGTTCGCGGACGGTCTCGTCCAGGCGCCGGTAGGTCTTGTGGATGTGCGGGACGCCGCCGATCGCCACGAGCGACAGGGCGTTGGAGGACCAGTCCTGCTCGAACGGCAGCCGCCGCACCTCGCCGGCCGGGGCGCCCGGCGCCCGCCGGAACTCCAGGACCCCGCCGCGCGCGGTGCGCAGCGGTGCCCCGGCCAGCATCCGGCGGACGGCCGCGAGCCCGGCGGTGGCGCCCTCGTCCCCGCCCCCGTCTCCGACCCCGCCCCCGTCTCCGACCCTGTCCCCGTCTCCGACCCTGTCCCCGTCTCCGTCCCTGCCCTCGTCCCCGCCGGTCGGTCCCCCGGTCCACACCGGGACGAAGAACCGCTGCCCGGCTGCCTCACCGCCCACGGCGGCCACCACGAGCAGCACCTCCCGCGGGCCCAGCACCACGTGGTCGATCCGCTCGTAGCGGTCGGCGGCGCGGGCGTCCCGGGACATCCAGGGTGCCTCCCGCAGCAGCCGACCGAGCTGTTCGTCGCTCGGCACGTTCATGCTCAACTGACTCAACTCCCGGTCATTTCGTAGGCGTTGACACCGCGCCGCCAGACGGTCAGGGCGACGGCCAGCGCTGCGGCGCTCACCACGGGAAGCCACACCACCAGCCCCGTGGCGCCGGTCAGGAGGTAGACGCACGGCACGTAGGAGGTGAAGGCGAAGGGCAGCACCCAGGTCAGCAGGGCGCGCAGCGAGGAGTGGTAGATGTCCAGCGGGTAGGCCGCGAACTCCGACACCTGGCTCGCCGCGTACATCGACGGCAGACTGGTCACGGTCCAGAAGGACAGCGAGGCGAAGAGCAGCTTCACGGCGGTGTGGATGAGCGCCCCGCACAGCACGAGCAGCGGCGCCACCGCCCACTGCAACGGCGTCAGGTGCAGGCCCAGTTCGCTGCCCGTCCAGCCCACCAGTGCGGCGCCGACGATCAGTTCGCCCAGGCCGTCCGGGTGGAAGAAGCGTTCCGACAGCAGGGAGAACAGCGGGTTGACCGGGCGGATCAGGTAGCGGTAGAACTCGCCGCGCTGCACGAGCTTGCGGCCCAGCTCCCACAGCTGGTCGGTGAAGAGGTGGTCCAGGCCGCGCGGCAGCAGCGAGAAGCCGAGCAGGAACAGCACCTCGTGGTAGGTCCAGCCGCCGACCGCCGGGACCTGGCGGAAGACCAGGCCCACCACCGCCGTCTGGAGCCCGACCCGCACCAGGAAGGCACCCGCCCCGAGGGCGAAGTCCATCCGGTACGCGGTCAGCCGGTGCAGTCCGACACCGCCGAGGAAGAACGCGAGGCGCACATGGCGCCATACCGTCCGGGTCGTCATCCGCCGAGCACCTCCAGCCGGCTCAGCGAGGCCCGCCACAAGGCGGTGGTGAGCAGGGTCAGGGCGGCCACCCAGCCCAGTTGCCGGGCGAGGACGTCGGCCGCGCCCGCCCAGCCGTCGTAGCGGCCGAGCAGCAGGGTCAGCGGGCCGTCGACCATGCCCCGGAAGGGCAGCGCGGAGGCGAGCGCCGCGAGCGGGTGCGGCATGAGCGCGATCGGCACCAGCTGGCCGGCGAAGAAGGCCACCACGCTCTGCTTCACCATCCGCACCCCCCAGGTGTTGGTGGTGAGGAAGCCGGTCATCCCGGTCAGCAGGTTCACGAAGAAGGCGAGGAGGACCGACAGCGCGGCGGACACCAGGAACAGGAGCACGTCCACCGGCCGCGGCACGGTCAGCGGCACGACCAGGGCGAACAGGACGAGCACGGGCACCCCGACCAGCACGGCGTTGGCCGCGACCACCGGCAGGCAGGCGAAGAACCGCACCACCGGGTAGCTGACCGGCCGCACCAGCATGACCGCGACGTCGCCGCGGTACACCTCGGCGGCGACCTCGTCGTCCACCCGGTTGGCGTGCAGCACCTGGAGCACCTGCGCCATCAGCAGGTAGGTGGTGATGCCCTCGGCGGTGAAGCCGCCCGGACCGCCGCCGGGCGGGGCGTCCGCGTACACCGCCCGCCACAGGAAGACGGTGACGGCGGCGCCGGCCGCCGCGGTGAGCCCGGTCATGACGAACGTCGAGCGGTACTGGAGCAGGGACTGGAGGCCGCCGGTGGCGAAGGAGAGGTAGGGGCGGACACGCCCCAGCGCGCCCAGCGGACCCACCGAGCCCGGCGGGCCGGGGCGGCGGACCTCCTGCCCGGGTGCGGAGCCGCTCATGAGCCTGCCCCCGGGACGTCGGCCGCGACCGCCCCCGAAACGTCGGCCGCCCCCGCCCCCGAGGCGTCCGCCGCCCGCCGCCCGCCCCCGTAGATCTTGCGGAGCACGTCCTCCAGGTCCGGTTCGGGCGCGTAGCAGTCCGCCAGGTCGAACCGGTCCAGGAGGAAGCCCAGTACCTGCCGCGAGGTGAAGCGGTCCACCGGGTAGTCCACGCGGATCCGGCCGTCGCCGGCGGGCGCGGCCGTCACGCCCGGCAGCCCCCGCTCGATGTCCGCGCAGGCCGCCGCCGGAGCGGGGCCGCCCCGGTGGTCGAACAGGACCGACCGCCGGTCGGCGCCGCGCAGCAGGTCCCGGATGCTGCCCTGGTGCACCACACGCCCGCGGTCCACGACCAGCGCGCTGTCGCAGATCGCGGCGATGTCGGTGATGTCGTGGCTGGTCAGGACGACCGTGGTGCCCAGCTCCCGGTGGACGCGGTTGACCAGGAGCCGCACCGCGTCCTTGAGGACCATGTCCAGGCCGATGGTCGGCTCGTCCCAGAACACCACCGCCGGGTCGTGCAGCAGGCTCGCCGCGATCTCCGCACGCATCCGCTGCCCCAGGCTCAGCTGGCGCACGGGCGTGGTGCCGAGGGCGTCGATGTCCAGGAGTTCCCGGTACAGGGCGAGGTTGCGGCGGTACACCGCGTCGGGGATGTCGTAGATCCTGCGCAGGATGCGGAAGGAGTCCGGCACGGACAGGTCCCACCACAGCTGGCTGCGCTGCCCGAAGACGACGCCGATGCCGCGGGCGTTGAGCTGCCGGTGCCGGTAGGGCTCGATGCCGCCGACCAGGCAGCGCCCGCTGGTGGGCGTCATGATGCCTGTGAGCATCTTGATCGTGGTGGACTTGCCGGCCCCGTTGGCGCCGATGTACGCCGTCTTGGATCCGGCCGGGATGGTGAAGGACACGTCGTCGACCGCGCGGACGACGCGGTGTCTGCGGGTCAGCAGCGTGGACAGGCTGCCGGCCAGGCCGGACCTGCGTTCGGCGAGCCGGAACTCCTTGACGAGGTTCTCCGCGACGATCACGACAGCACCCGCTCCATGGCCTGTTCGAGCAGTCCCACGCCCTCGTCGAGCAGTGGCTCGTCGAGGTTGAACGGCGGTGCCAGGCGCAGGATGTGCCCGCCGAGGGCGACCCGCAGACCCAGGTCGAGGGCGGTCGCGTACACGGCGCGGGCCAGGTCGGGCGCGGGGGTGCGGCTCGCCCGGTCGGTGACGAACTCCAGGCCGTACAGCAGCCCGATGCCGCGCACGTCACCGAGGTTGTCGAACCGTGCGTGCAGCGCCGCCAGCCGCTCGCGCAGCCGGTCCCCGAGGACTCGTACCCGCTCGATCAGCCGGTCGCGTTCGACGACCTCCAGGGTGGCCCGGGCGGCGGCGATGCCCAGTGGGTTGCCCGCGTAGGTCGAGGCGTACGCCCCCGAGCCTGCCGCCGCCGGATCACGCAGCAGCTCCGAGCGCCCGGCCAGTACGGCGAACGGGAAGCCGCTGGCCATGCCCTTGGACAGGGTCACCAGGTCGGGTTCGACACCGAACTGCTCGCTGGCCAGGAACGTTCCGGTCCGGCCGCCACCGGTCAGCACCTCGTCGGCGACGAGCAGCACACCGTGGGAGCGGCACGCCTCCGCGATCTGCTCCCAGTAGCCCGGGGGCGGCACGATGACGCCGGCGGCGCCGAGCACCGGTTCGAAGACCAGCGCGGAGACGTTGGGTTTCTCGGCGATGTGCCGGCGCACCAGTGAGGCGCACCGCACCCCGCACGAGGGGTAGGTCAGTTCCAGCGGGCAGCGGTAGCAGTAGGCCGAGTACCCGAGCACGGAGTTCCCGGCGAACGCCTGGTTGCCGACGTCCCAGTGCACGAGCATCCGCGCGCCCATGGTCTTGCCGTGGAAGCCGCCGCGCAGCGCGCCGATCCGGTTGCGGCCGGGCGGCGCGGTCGCCTGCACCACGCGCAGCGCGGCCTCCACGACCTCGGCGCCGGTGGAGAACAGCGCATACGTGTTCAGGCGCTCGGGCAGCAGCCGAGCCAGCAGGTCGAGCAGCGCGGCCCGCTCGGGTGTCGCCGAGTCGTGCACGTTCCACAGCCGGCCCGCCTGCTCGGTGAGCGCCCGGACGACCTCGGGGTGCCCGTGGCCCAGTGACTGGGTCAGGGTGCCCGCCGCGAAATCCAGGTACTGGTTGCCGTCGAGATCGGTGAGGACCGGGCCGTGCCCCTCGGCGAACACCCGGCGCCCCACGGCCGCCTCCTCCGAGGCGCCCGGGGCCAGATGCCCGGCCTCCCGCTCCAGCCGTTCGAGCTGGTGCCGACCTGTCACTTGCTGCCCCCCACCTCATGTGTGCGAACCGCTCGCTGCGTTCCGCGCCGTCGGGCGATGCCGGCCGCGCCGTCGGGCGATGCCGGGGGCGAGTCAAACACCAAAGAACCACCGTCTGCAAGGACTTGCTGAAAATTTCAGAAGCGCCTTGCGCAGTTCCGCCCCCCTCTGCTTGAGTCGGGAACAGCTCAACCGGTGACACCGCGACCCGCGTTCGAGGAGAGATCCGTGAGACCACAGACCCAGCCCCCTGCGCGATACCGGTGGCCGGTGTGAAAGCCCTGGTCTTGGCGGGCGGTACCGGCAGCAGACTGCGGCCCTTCACCCACGCGCGCGCCAAGCAGCTCCTCCCCATTGCCAACAAACCGGTCCTCGTCTACGCCCTCCAGGCCATCGCCGAGGCGGGCATCGAGGAGGTGGGTGTCGTGGTCGGCGGCCATGCCGACGACATCCGCCAGGCCCTGGGCGACGGGGCCGCGTTCGGCGTGCACGTGACCTACCTGCACCAGCGCGAACCGCTCGGCCTCGCGCACGCGGTGCTGCTCGCCCGGGACTTCCTCGGCGCGGACGACTTCCTGCTGTACCTCGGCGACAACTACCTGGAGGACGGCGTCACCGGCTTCGTCCGCCGCGCCGAGGCCGGCCCCGACGCCGCACGGCTGCTGCTCACCCCGGTGTCCGACCCCAGCGCCTTCGGCGTCGCCGAGGTCGACGCCGCCGGGCTCGTACGGCGCCTGGAGGAGAAACCCGAGCACCCCGCCAGCGACCTCGCGCTCATCGGCGTCTACGCCTTCACTCCCGCCGTGCACGAGGCGGTGCGCGCCATCGCGCCCTCCGGCCGCGGCGAACTGGAGATCACCCACGCGGTGCAGTGGATGATCGACCGGGGCCTGCCCGTGCGCGCCGAGACGACGACCCGGCCCTGGCGCGACACCGGCAGCGTCGACGACATGCTGGAGGCCAACCGGCACGTCCTGGACCGGATCGAGGGGCGCGTCGACGGCAAGGTCGACCCGCACAGCGTGCTGGTGGGCCGGGTCCGTGTCGCCGAGGGCGCCGTCGTCAGGGGGTCGCGTATCGTCGGTCCCGTGGTGATCGGGGCGGGAGCCGTCGTCAGCAACTCCAGCGTCGGCCCCTACACGGCCATCGCCGAGGGCTGCCGCGTCGAGGACAGCGCGATCGGCTACTCCGTGCTCCTGCGGGGCGCGTGTGTGGAGGGCGCCACCCGGATCGAGCAGTCACTCATCGGCCGCGAGGCCGTCGTGGCCGCGGCGCCCCGTCTTCCCCAGGCCCACCGTCTCGTCATCGGCGACCACAGCAAGGTGCAGTTGTACTCATGACATCCCGTGTCCTCGTCACCGGCGGAGCCGGCTTCATCGGCTCCGCCTACGTCCGCGCGCTGCTCGGCCCGGCCGGCCCGCCCGGCGTCCAGGTGACCGTGCTCGACAAACTCACCTACGCGGGCAGCCTCACCCGCCTCGAACCGGTCCGGGGGGACGGCCGGCTCACCTTCGTCGAGGGCGACGTGTGCGACGCGGCGACGGTACGGCGGCTGGCCGCCGGGCACGACGACATCGTGCACTTCGCGGCGGAGTCCCACGTGGACCGCTCGATCGAGGACGGCTCCGGCTTCACCCGCACCAACGTCGTCGGCACCCAGACCCTCCTCGACGCGGCCCTGCGGCACGGCGTGCGCACCTTCGTACAGATCTCCACCGACGAGGTCTACGGCTCCCTGCCCGAGGGCGCCGCCCGCGAGGACGACCCGCTGCGGCCCAGCTCGCCGTACGCCGCCTCCAAGGCCGCGGCCGACCTCATCGCGCTCGCCCACCACCACACCCACGGCCTCGACGTCCGGGTGACGCGCTGCACCAACAACTTCGGCCCCTACCAGCACCCCGAGAAGGTCATCCCGCGTTTCGTGACGACGCTGCTGACCGGCGGGAACCTGCCGGTGTACGGCGACGGCGAGCAGGTGCGCGACTGGCTGCACGTGGACGACCACGTCCACGCGGTGGAACTGGTGCGCACGGGCGGCCGGCCCGGACGCGTCTACAACATCGGCGGCGGGACCTCACTGACCAACCTCGAACTCGCGCACCGCCTGCTGGACCGGTGCGGCGCGGGCCCCGACCGCATCGCGCACGTCGCCGACCGCCCGGGGCACGATCGCCGGTACGCCGTCGACGACGGCCGGATCGGCGCGGAACTCGGCTACCGGCCCCGCGTCGGCTTCGAGCCCGCACTGACCGCGACGGTGGACTGGTACCGCGCGCACCGGTCGTGGTGGGAGCCCTTGCTGACATCGCACTGAGCGGGAGCGGCGGAGAACAGGGGGAGAGGGGTTCCGGGGGAAACGGGGAGGTTCCGGGGGATGGGGGTGCGGGGTGCGGGGCGGGGGTACTCCGGCCGACCGGCCGGGCGCGTAGGGGCGGCCCGCTGGCTGACCGGCGGCCCAACCCCCCGGCCGGGGGCCGGAGTTCGACGAACGTAGCATCGTTGAAATTTTTGCGAAAGACCTTGCGGTGTTCTACGGGCGTCGATTGCCTGATGAACGGTCTTTTCCGTGGGAGGGGTTGACCCGCGGTAATGCGGCGCCGTACGTTCTCGGCCGCAATCTCTTGCAGCAAAAAACATCAGCGGCAAGAGACCACACGGCCTTCTCCGGCACGGCGCGTTGCCACTCGAGGCTGCTGCTCCGGTATCACCCCACTCACGAACTGGAGAAACCATGGCCAGAAAGACCGTGGCCGCTGCACTCGCCGCCCTGGCGGGAGCCGCTGTGGCCGTCACGGCACCCACCCCCGCGCAGGCCGCAGCGCCGGGCGGGAAGGACGTCACCGCGGTGATGTTCGAGTGGAACTTCGCCTCCGTCGCCAAGGCCTGCACGGACGAGCTGGGCCCCGACGGATACGGATACGTTCAGGTCTCCCCGCCGAACGAGCACATCCAGGGCAGTTCCTGGTGGACGGCGTACCAGCCGGTCAGCTACAAGATCGGCACCAAGCTCGGCGACCGCGCCGCGTTCAAGAGCATGGTCGACACCTGCCACGCCGCCGGCGTCAAGGTCGTCGCCGACACCGTGATCAACCACATGGCGAACGCCTCCGGCACCGGCACCGCCGGGTCGTCCTTCACCAAGTACAACTATCCGGGCACGTACTCACCCGCCGACATGGACGACTGCACCTCGCCCGTGACCAACTACGCGGACCGCTGGAACGTCCAGCACTGTGAGATGGGCGGCCTGCCCGACCTGGACACCGGCGAGGAGTACGTCCGCAAGACCATCGCCGGGTACATGAACGACCTGCTCTCCCTCGGCGTCGACGGCTTCCGGATCGACGCCGCCAAGCACATCCCCGAGGACGACCTCGCCAACATCAAGTCCCGGCTGAGCAATTCCGGCGTCTACTGGAAGCAGGAGACGATCGGCGCGGCCGGCGAGGCGGTCCAGCCGCCCGAGTACTACGGCACCGGCGACGTCCAGGAGTTCAACTACGCCTACGACCTCAAGCGGGTCTTCAACAACGAGAAACTCTCCGAGCTGAAGAACTTCGGTGAGGCCTGGGGCCTGGTCCGCTCCGACAAGGCCTCCGTGTTCGTCACCAACCACGACACCGAACGCAACGGCGGCACCCTCACCTACAAGGACGGCGCCAACTACACCCTCGCGCACGTCTTCATGCTGGCCTGGCCCTACGGCTCGCCCGACGTGCACTCCGGCTACGAGTTTAGCGACAAGGACGCGGGCGGCCCGAACAACGGCCAGGTCAACGCCTGTTACACCGACGGGTGGAAGTGCGAGCACGCCTGGCGCGAGATCGCGAGCATGGTCGGCTTCCGCAACACGGCCGCCGGAACCGCGGTGACGAACTGGTGGGACAACGGGGGCAACCAGATCGCCTTCGGCCGCGGCGACAAGGCGTACGTCGCCATCAACCACGAGGGCTCCGCGCTGACCCGCACCTTCCAGACCTCCCTGCCGGCCGGTGACTACTGCGACGTGCAGAGCGGCAAGGGTGTCACCGTGAACTCCTCCGGGCAGTTCACCGCCACCCTCGGCGCCGACACCGCGCTCGCCCTGCACGTGGGCGCCAAGACCTGCGGCGGCTCCAACGGCGGCAGCGGGGGCAGCGGCGACGGCGGCGGGAACACCGCCACCGGCGCATCCTTCCACGTCAGCGCCACCACCCAGTGGGGCGAGAACATCTACGTCACCGGCGACAACTCCGCGCTCGGCGGCTGGAACACCGCGAACGCACTGAAGCTGGATGCGTCGAGCTACCCCGTGTGGAAGCTCGACGTCTCCCTGCCCGCCGGAACGTCCTTCCAGTACAAGTACCTCCGCAAGGACGCGAGCGGCAACGTCACCTGGGAGAGCGGCGCCAACCGCACCGCCACCACCGGCACCACCGGCCTGCTCACCCTGAACGACACCTGGCGCGGCTGACCGCCGTACAGCGCGCGGCCGCCCACCCGGGCGGCTGACCGCCGTACCGCACGAGCCGCCCACAGGTCCCGGCACGGGCCGGTGCCCCCCGACGGGGGCCCGGCCCGTGTGCCCGCACCGAGAACCCGAGGAGAGACCTCACGTGGTCGGCACCGCCCGTCGTAACGCAACCGCCCTGGCCGTCGCCCTGGCCGCCGCGCTGCTGCCACCCCTGGCACCGCGCGCCTCTGCCGCGGACCCGCCCGAGCCCGCCCGCACGGCCGTACCCGCACCGGCGCACTCGGCCGTACCCGCGCCCTCGGACGCCAAGCTCGCCGCGCAGGCCTCCCGCCCGGCACCGAGCAGAGAGCAGTTCTACCTCCTGCTGCCCGACCGGTTCGCGAACGGCTCCCCGGCCAACGACCGCGGCGGCCTCACCGGCGACCGCCTGACCACCGGCTACGACCCCACCGACAAGGACTTCTTCCAGGGCGGTGACCTGCGCGGCGTCATCGACCACCTCGACTACATCAAGGGCCTGGGCACCACCGCCATCTGGCTGGCACCGGTCTTCCGCAACAAACCCGTCACCGTACGCGACGGCCACGCCACCGCGAACTACCACGGCTACGCCATCACCGACTTCAGCAGCGTCGACCCGCACTTCGGCACCGAGGCCGACCTCACCGAACTCATCGACAAGGCCCACCGCAAGGGCATGAAGGTCTTCTTCGACGTCATCACCAACCACACCGCCGACACCATCGACTACGCCGAACAGCAGTACGGCTACCGCAGCAAGGGCGCCTACCCCTACCTCGACACCACCGGCCGCCCCTTCGACGACACCCGGGGGATGCGGCCGACGGACGCGGCCGGCGCCCCCTACACCCCCCGCCCCTCCACCGACCCACGCGACCGCAAGGTCCCCGCCTGGCTGAACGACCCGGCGATGTACCACAACCGGGGCAACTCCACCTTCGCCGGGGAGAGCGCCCTCTACGGCGACTTCCAGGGCATGGACGACCTGTGGACCGAACGCCCCGAGGTCGTCCGGGGCATGGAGAAGATCTACGATAAGTGGGTCAGGGACTTCCGCGTGGACGGCTTCAGGGTCGACACCGCCAAGAACGTCGACATGGACTTCTGGACCCAGTGGGCCACCACGCTCGACCGGTACGCCGCACAGCACGGACGCAGGCACTTCTTCCTGTTCGCCGAGGCCTTCTCCGCCGACCCCGCCGTCACCGCCCCCTACGTCACCCAGGGCCGGCTCGACTCCACCCTCGACTTCCCCTTCCAGGCCGCCGCCCGCAACTTCGCCTCCCGCGGCGGCCCCGCCGACGACCTCGCCCACGTCTTCGCCCAGGACTACCGCTACGGCACCGACAAGACCGACGCCCACCGCGAGGTCACCTTCCTCGGCAGCCACGACATGGGACGCATCGGCACCTTCCTCGCCCAGGACAACCCCGGCGCCGGCGACGCGGAACTGCTGCGCCGTGACCGCCTCGCCCACGAGCTGATGTTCCTCTCCCGCGGCAACCCGGTGATCTACTCCGGCGACGAACAGGGCTTCACCGGCGCGGGCGGGGACGTCGACGCCCGCCAGACGATGTTCGCCTCCCGCGTCCCCGACTACCTCGACGACGACGAGATCGGCACCGACCGCACCGCCGCCTCGGACGCCTACGACACCACCCACCCCCTCTACCGGGCCATCGCCGCCCTCTCCGAACTGACCCGGCGCCACCCCGCCCTGCGCGACGGCGTCCAGAGCGAGCGGTACGCCCAGGGCTCCGTGTACGCCTTCACCCGCACCGGCGCCAACGAACAGCGCCCCTACCTCGTCGCGTTCAACAACGCCGCACAGGCGCGGACCGTCGACGTCCCGACCGGCACCGCGAACACGGCGTTCCGGGCGCTGTACGGCACCTCGGGCACCGTGCGCGGCGGCGCCGACGGCAAGGTCACCGTGACCGTACCGGCCTGGTCCTCCGTCGTGTTCGAGGCGGTGAAGCGGCTGCCCGCACCGGCGGCCCGGCCCGCCGTCACACTCCGCGCCCCGGCCGCCGGGGCCACCGGCACCGTGGAGATCACCGCGGACACGGGCGGCGGCGAACTCGACCGCGTCGTGTTCGCCGCCCGCACCGGCAGCGGCGCGTGGCACACCCTGGGCACCGCCGACCACGCCTCCTACACGATCACCCAGCACATCCCGGCCGACGTACCCGCCGGGACCCCCCTGCGTTACAAGGCGGTCGTCGTCGACCGCGCCGGACGCACCGCGAGCGCCGTCGCCGCGACCACCGCGGGCGCGGCCCCGCCGGCCGGGCGACCGACGGCGGCCCGCCACCGCGCCGTCGTCCACTACCACCGCGCCGACGGCGACTACACCGGCCTCGGGCTGCGCACGGCAGACGGCCGCACCGCGCAGTTCACCGGCCGCGACGCCTACGGCGCCTTCGCCTGGTTCGAACCCGCCGCGGGGGCCACGCGGATCGGCTTCACCGTGGCGAAGGACGGCACCGCCGACGGACCCGAGCGGACGCTGGACTTCGCCGCCGCGGCCGAGGTCTGGACCGCGCAGGGCAGCGCCGCCGTGGAGCAGACCCGGCCCACCGGCGCCTACCCGCCGCAGGACCGGGCGAAGGCGGTCATCCACTACCGTCGCGCGGACGGCGACTACACCGGCTGGGGCCTGCACGCCTGGACGGGCGCCGCGCACCCGCCGGAGTGGAACGATCCCATCCGGCCGGTCGGCCAGGACTCCTTCGGCCTCGTCTTCGAAATCCCGCTGACCGCCCACGCGGACTCGCTCAGCTACATCCTGCACAAGAAGGAGGAGAAGGACGTCCCCGTCGACGAGGCCCTCGACTTCTCCCTGTACGGGCACGAGGTGTGGCGGGTGGCCGGCGACCCGGCCTACCTGGCTCCCTCCCTCGCCGGCGCGTTCGGCCTGGACCTCAGCGCCTCCGCCGCGACCTGGCTCGACGACACCACCGTCGTGTGGAAGGGCACCGGCACGGGCGTCGCCAGCCGGCAGCTCGTGTACGCCCCGCAGGGCGGCATCACCGTCCAGGACGGCGCACTGTCCGACGAGGGCCACTGGCTGCGCCTGGTCCCCGCCGCCCTGACCGGGGCGCAATGGGCCGCCCACCCGCAGTACGCGGGCCAGCAGGCCTTCACCGTCGACCCGCGCGACCGCGACCGGGTCGCCGACGCACGGGCGAGCGCTCAGGTCATCGCCACTCAGCGGGCCGACGACGGCGCCCTGCTCGCCGCCACCACCGTCCGCCGCAGCCCCTGACCCGCTCACACTCCCGCCGGTTCCGCTCGCCCGGGCAGGGCGCGCGGGCCCCGGTCGGGTCGTCCGCGGCCGGGGCCACCCGGGCGGCGGTGACGTCCGTTTGCGGCGTCGGTCCGGTCACGCGGGCGGGCATCCGGCGTAGGACGCGGAGGTCGTGCGGCCCGCCCGGGTTGCCTGCGCGGGTACTCAGACCCGCTTGAGTACCCGCGCCCATGCGCCGGGCAGGACTCTCGGCGACGCTGTGGTGGAGTCCTGCGGTTCGCCCGGTCCCAGAGGAGACACCAGACATGCGGAACATCCGACGGGGAGCGGCACTGGCCGCGGTCGGGGCCATGGCCTTCGCCACGCTCACGGCGTGCTCGATGGAGGACGCGGTCTGCGGCGGCGGCGAGTACCCGGTCCAGGCGGTGGGCAGCACCGGCAGCGCCTGCACTGCGAAGGGGAAGGAGCCGCCGAAGGGCTACGTCCGCTATCCCGAGGGCAAGGTGCCCAAGACGGTCGGTGACAAGTGGGACGAGTACTGGAACACCCACGTGATCGACAAGAACGGCCACATCAGCGAGGCCAGGGACGGGCAGTAGCGGGGACGGGCAGTTGCCGGGTGGGGCGGTAACCGGGAGGGGGCGGTAACCGGGAGGGGGCGGCAGACCCGGCAGGCCAGGGCATTCGGGTCAGGTATTTCCGGGCAAGGTGACAGGTATTTCGAGGCGGGTCGGGAAGTATCCGAGTACCGGGTCGAAATGTATTCCCGGGCACGTCGAAAGGTGTTCACGGGCGGGCCGACAGGTGTGCGTGCCGCGAATACGGGCAGTTCCGGCGGCATGCGTAGACTGACGCAGGTTTCTCGCACGGGGGACGGTACATGTCCGCGCCGTTCGCTCAGCGCACACCACCCGGCGGATGCGGAAGAGTGGAGGCTGCCCGCTGATGAGGTCTGCGCGCCGGGGAGTCGTGTGGCCCGCCGCGTGCACCTGGCCCGCCGTGGCCGGACTGGTGGTCGCGGGATGCTGGTTCCTCGGGCGGCCCGGCGAGCCGTCGGCCGGTGCCGACCGGGTGGCCGTCGGCCGCGAGTGCCGTTCCTCGCTCCCGCGGGCCATGGAACTGTCCTGCGGTACGTACGGGTTCGGCGACTGCGCTACGTCTGCTCCGCCGGGGGCGGGGGCGGGGGCGGCGGGCGGTGCGCCCGGACGACGATGGTGACGGTGCGCAACTCGGGCAGGTCCCGCGTATACGTCACGTACATCGCGGGCCGCGGGCAGGGCGTCCGCGAGCAGGGCCCGCAACAGGTGGTCGAACCGGGCCATGAGGTGACGCTCCGGCCAGGAGAGGGACGGCTGCTGTTCGACATCACGCTGCGGGGCGCGGACGGGGGGCCGAGCAGCCTGGAGGTGGTCCGCGTGCGGTGACGGAGGCCTACCGACCCGCACCGCCCCGCATGGTCCGTCGCCCCCTCAGAGCGCCAAAGGAGTAGGCGACTTGTCCGCGTTCTCGTATGCTGCGGCGACGCCCTGGGTTCGAACCGCCGTGCGATTCGCGGCCCGGAGGCGCGGCTCGGCCGCCGACCGCGGCCGGGGACACCGCCACAGGCGTGCTCGCGCGCGCCGGGAACGACACGAGGTGGAACGATGCCGAGATCGTGGAACATACCGGGACCGCGGACCTGGGGGGTGGCCGCCGCTTCGGCCGTCCTGCTGCTCTGCACCGCACAGGCCTCACCCGCGGGAGCGGCCACGACCGCGCTCCCGCTCTGCCCGACGGTCTTCGGGCACGGCGGCTACCCCACGGGAGCCAACCCCTGGGACCGCGACCAGGTGCGGCAGCCGAACAACCCCAAGGGCCTGGCCCAGCAGAAGAGCTGGGGAGCGGGCGGCGTGGAGGCCGACCTCCAGCTCACCCGGGACGGTACCAAGGGCGTCATGTGGCACAACACCACGACCAACGGCCTGACGGGCACCCGCAAGGCCATCACGGAGCTGTGGTGGGCCACCGGAGCCGACCAGCTCAAGGGCCGGACGATCACTCGCGGACCGTACACCGGGGAGACCGTCTACACCTTCCGGGAATGGCTCGACAGCGCCAAGTCCAAGAACCTGACACCTCTGGTGGAACTCAAGGGCGAGGCCAAGCAGTCGCTGCTCAACAGCGACTCGGCCATCCGTGAGCGGGCGTGGGCCGAGGTGATCGCACCCATGTCGGAGCGCATCGCCTCGCAGAAGATCATGATCTACACGCACGACACCG
Source organism: Streptomyces sp. NPDC056160 (assembly GCF_042268205.1). Classification (NCBI taxonomy): domain Bacteria; kingdom Bacillati; phylum Actinomycetota; class Actinomycetes; order Kitasatosporales; family Streptomycetaceae; genus Streptomyces; species Streptomyces sp. NPDC056160. The sequence goes on along the minus strand of NZ_JBHJUW010000061.1, from coordinate 31,171 downwards.
AGCTGAAGCCCGAACTCGACAAGCGCATCGAAGCGGCCGGCCTCTCGGCCACGCTCACCGGGCACCCCAGCTGGATCGACGGGATCGGCTGGGAGGAGCCGCCGCCCGCGGCCTCCGGCAACTACGCCTCGTGGCAGGCGGCCTGGACACGGCTGGGCTCGACCACGGCCTCGGTGCCCGTCGCCACCTCGTGGACCAAGGACCTCACGACCTGGCTCCAGGGGAAGTGCGTCTGACGACCGTTCGGCCTGTGTCCGCTGCACGCTTCGCCCACCCGGAGGGAGCGAAGGGACCGGGCCCGTGAGTTGAGCGCGAGACACGGGACGAGGACGGGGGCCGGCCCGCGAACTCGCGGGCCGGCGCGGTCAGATCCGGGTGGCGAGCGGCACGGTGACCTGCTTCAGCCAGGCGCCGGAGGCGAAGTCGCGCGCCTTGACCACCACTCGGTCGCGGTACACCTCGACCTGGAGGCCCTGGTTGAACGCGCCGTCGACGGCGTTCTCGCCGCCCTGCCCGTTGTCGGTGAAACCGGTCTGCACGGCACCGGTGTTGATGACCGCGAAGCCGTCGAGGTTGGCCGTCCCGGGCACCACGCGGCGCACGTACCAGTCGGACAGGCCGAGGTCCCAGTGCGTGTGTCCGGAGAAGAGGAACACGTCGCGGTGGCGGCCGAGGAGGCCGAGCAGCCGGTCGGACTGGAGGTAGTCGCTCATGTAGAGCTTGTTGCGGGTGCCGGAAACGGTGTCGGGCAGCGGGTGGTGTGTGATCACCATGACGGGCCTGCGCCGGCGTGCCCAGTAGGCGAGGCGCTCCTCCAGCCACCGGAACTGCGCCTCGCTCAGCCACACTTCGTCCCACAGCTTCGGGTCGTGGTAGTGCATGTAGCGCTCGGTGCCGATCGTGAGGACCGGTATGCCGCCGAACGTCGTCTCCGCGTAGACCCGGCCGCGTTCGGCGAACCGGTAGAAGCTGCGGAACAGGGAGTCCTCGGTGGTGCCGTTGGGCCAGGTGGCCTGGGCCAGCGTGTCGGGATCGGCCCACTTCGGAACGTAGAACTCGTGGTTGCCGATGGCCCAGGCGATCTCGCGTGGATGCGGATTGCGCGCGAACACCTCGCGCACCTCGGCGTATTCGGCGTCGTAACCGCGCGGGGTGATGTCCCCGGCTACGGCCAGGCCGGAGCTGTGCGGGTTGGTGGCGCGCATGTCCTTCAGCGCGACGGCCAGGTCACCGAGGTCGCCCTGGATGTCACTGATGACGTCGAAGGTGGTCAGCGGCGCACCGCCGCGCCTCGGTGCGGCTTCGGCGGGGGCCTCGGCGAGCGTACCGAGCGCGACGGCACCGGCCGTCGCGGCGATGAGGGATCTGCGTTCCATGGAGGGGTCCTTTCTGGTCTGGACCCGTTACTCATATGCGACCAACGAGGCCACGGGATGAACGCCGGGCGACTTCGGCACCGCCCGCCCGGCGCTCACCGTCTGCGCCACCGGACGGGCTGCTCCCGGTGCCCTCGCCGAGTTGTCGGGCCGCCAAGGCGGCGACCCGGGTGGCCAGGTCTGACAGGGCGGGATCGTGGCGGGCGGCGGACCGGGCCAGGCGGGTCGTTCCGGCGCCACGCGCAGCCGTCCCGCGAACGCGGCACGGTCGGTCCCGGAGCGTGCGGTCCCGTAGGGATCCATGTCCATGCTGCTTCCCTTCGGTCGGCATCGGCATGACAACGAAACATTGACAACAAAGTGTTTGTCTCCCACGATGATCGCATGCCGTCAACCCCGCAGCAGCCCGCCGACGACGCCTTCACGCCCCCGAGCGCGCAGGAGGCGAGGACCCAACGTGTGTACGCCTCCCTGTTCCGCATCGCCGAACGCCATGCCGCCACGGACCAGCAGCGCCGCCGGCAGGCTCATCCCCGGATGCCCGGCCCGCACGAGGCGGTCAGGATCGTGTCGTTCCTGCTCAGCGGCGCGGCGTTGCCCGAGAGCGGGGAGCCCGAGGTCGACCGAGCGGACATCACCGCCGCGCTGACCCTCGTACCGCTCGCCCGCGCCGAGATGGACGAACTGGAGGCCGGGCTCCTCGGGATGGCCCGGGGGCGCGGTATGACCTGGCCGGAGATCGCCTTCGGCCTCGGCCTGGCCACCCCGCAGGCGGCCAGGCAGCGCTACGAGCGACTGGTCAGCCGTACCGCGACGGACGCCGAGTAGCGGTCCCGGTCCGGGCCCCGGCCCTGGCCTGGTCCCGGCCCTTGTCCGGGTCGCGGTACTGGTCCCGGCCCCGGTCCCGGTCCGGGTGGTTCGGTCCCGGGTTCGGTCGCGGTCAGTGCGTCCCTTCCGGGTGGGCAGGCGTGTTCGGCCTCCGGAAGGGATACGCGCAGGCGGCCGGAAGGGCCGCCACCACAAGCGCCCCGCTCGTCCACAGCGGACCGAGGTCCCCGGCCGCCGTACCGAGGGTGCCCGCGGCGATGAGTGGTCCGGCGGGGGCGCCGACGTTCAGGGCCGCCGTCGCGTACGCGCCGGCCATCGTCGGAGCCTGGGGAGCCTCGTAGAGGGCCCGTGTGATCAGCGTGCCGCCCAGCGCGAACGACAGCGCGCCCAGCAGGAACACGAGGACGAGGAGAGCGACCGGCTCGCCCGCCGACACGGCGAGGACCGGCCAGCCGACGGCCAGGGCCGGCCCGCCGACCGCCACGACGGCACCGGGCCGCCGGTCGGACAGCCGCCCGGCGACGGTGACCCCCACGAACGAGCCCGCCCCGAAGAGCACCAGCACCACGGGGACCCACAGCGCGCCCAGCCCGGCCGTACCGGTCACGACGGGGGCGAGGAAGGTGAAGCCCGCGAACGTCGCGGCGTTCACCACCGCGGCGAGCAGCAGCACCAGGAGCAGACGCGGACTGCGCAACTGGGCCAACTCCGAGGAGAGTTCAGGCCTCCCGCCTCCCGCGTGCGGCCCCGCCGGGCGCGCCGGCAGCCCCTTGAGGATGCCGAGGGCGGCGGGCAGGCAGAGGGCGGCGACAGCCCAGAAAGTGGCCCGCCAGCCGAGCAACGTGCCCAGCACCGAACCCCCGGGGACCCCGGCGACCGTGGCCACCGTCGTACCGGACAGCAGCACGGCCAGCGCCCGCCCCTTCCGGCCGGGCCCGACCAGCGTGCCCGCCGTCGTCACCGCCACGGCGAGGAACCCGGCGTTCGCGAACGCCGCGACGACCCGGGTGGCGCAAAGCACCGGAAAACTCGTCGTCGTGGCACCCACGGCATGGGCCGCCGAGAACACGAGGACGAACATGAGCAGCCCGGCCCGTCCCGAGCGGTTCCGGGCGAGGACGGCCATGAGCGGGGCGCCCACGACCATGCCGACCGCGAAGGCCGAGGTGAGCGCGCCGGCCGTGCCGACCGGCACATCGAGGTCGGAGGCGATGTCCGGCAGGAGCCCGGCGAGCATGAATTCGGAGGTGCCCATGGCGAAGACAGCCATGGCGAGCAGGTAGAGAGCGAGAGGCATCGAGTGACCCCGAGGTGAGGAGAGGAACGAGAGGACGTCGTCTCGTCACCGCGGTCAGCCCGCGGAGGGCACACCCTTCCGGCGCTCCAGGGGGCCCGGCGCTCCGGCGAATCGGCCTTCGGCGAACCGGCCGCCAGCGAACCGGCCTTCGGCGGTCCGGACTCCAGTGGTCCGGCCTTCGGCGGTCCGGTGCTCTGGCCCTGGCGGGGGCCGGTGGGCCGGTGGACCGGTGGTTCAGGGGTGCAGGGGGCTGACGGCGTGACCGAAAGCCCCCACCTCGGCTGACTCAGGGCTCGACATGGTCCGCACGTTAGCCGATCGGTGTCCGCCGCCGCACGCCGGTTTTCCGCCCCCGAGCGCGGGGCCGCCGACCGGACTCCCATGTGACCCACCTCACCGGCTGGCCCGGAGGTTCGCGCCGACCCGCCCGCAACCTCGGCCCCCGCCGCACGTCTGAAGCCCATGGAGGCCCGGACCACCCGGCCCTCTCGGCCCTGTCCCCCAGTGAAGGATCGTCATGTCCGCACGCCATGCCGCACCGCGCGGGCCCGCGTACGCCCCCGCGCCCACCACTGCGTTCGCGCCGTCCCCCGCACACTGCGCCACGGCGGGCGGCACGGACCGGCGGGGACAGGCATGAGGACGGCCGGGACCGCACACTTCGCGGGGACAGCGGGGACAGCGGGGACAGCGGGGACAGCGGGGGCCTCGGTGGGTATGGGCTTCATGGGACCCGGACCCGCGGGTTTCCCCGGGCTGCCGCCGTTCCCGCCCGCGGGCGCACTCCTGCGTGCCTGTGGCCGGTTGTTCCGGCGCGCGCCCGAGCGGTACGCGGCCACCCCCGCTCCCTTCTCCGCCCCCGCCGCCGACAACCACAGCACCAACACCCCTCACACCCCCGGCGCCCCCCGACGCGACCCTGACCAGGCAGTCGACATCCACCGGCTGTACCACCACCGCCGACTCGCGCTGGTGCGCCTGGCAGTCCTGCTGGTCGACGACCTGCCCACCGCCGAGGACGTGGTGCAGGACGCGTTCACGGCACTGCTGCGCCGTCACGGGCACACTCTGGAACGGCTGGACGACCCGGAGGCGTACCTGCGCACGAGCGTGGTCAACGCCGCCCGCTCCGTGCTCAGACGGCGCAGGACCGTCCGCCGTGCCGTCCTCCAACGGGAGCGTCCCGCCCCGCCGCCGGAGGAGTACGTCCTGCTCCGCGAGGAGCACCGCGAGGTGCTGCGCGCCCTCTCCGGGCTGACCCGGCGTCAGCGTGAGGTCCTGGTGCTGCGCTACTGGTCCCATCTCAGCGAGGCGCAGATCGCCGAGACCCTGGGCCTGTCCCGGGGAGCGGTCAAGTCCACCGCCAGTCGCGCCCTGGACGCGCTGAGCAGGAAGCTGGAGGGCCCCCGATGACCACCGCCCGGCACGACCATGTCGAGGAGCGCCTGCGGGCTGCCCTGGACGCCCGCGCCCGGCTCGTCGGGCCCGACCGGCTGCGGCCCTCGGCGCCTCCCGCCGCCCCGCCCGCCGCGCCGGCTGCCGCGTGGCGGCGGATCCGCCGCGGGGCCCCGGCCCTGCTCGCCCTCGCGGCGGTCGTGGCGGGCGTCGTGCTCTGGCTGGACAGCCGCCACCAGGACGCCCCCGCCCCACCCGCCAGGATGCCCGCGACGAGCCCCTCCGTGACCGGCCCGCCGACTCCGGCCCCGGCGCTCTCCGCAGTGCCCCTCTCCCCGCGCGCGGCGGTCCAGAGCCCCCGTTGATCAAGCAACGAACCCAAGAACCCCAGAACCCAGAACCCAAGAACCCCAGAACCCAGAACCCAGAACCAAGAGCCCAAGAGCCCAAGAGCCCAAGAGCCCAAGAGCCCAAGAGCCCAAGAGCCCAAGAACCCAAGAACCCAAGAACCCAAGAACCCAAGAACCCAAGAACCCAGGAAACCGAGGAATCGATGAAGAATCCCACCCGGCGCGCCGGGCGCGCCCGGCCGACGGCGCCGATCTGCGCCCTCGCCCTGTCCGCCCTGTCAGTCCTCTCCGTCTGCGCCCTCACCGCACCCGCCACCGCCGCACCGGCGACCAACGCCTCCGCGCCGCCCCCGGCCCGCCTCGCCGACGTACCCGCCACCGCCGTCGCCCACGCCCGCTACGACCTCGGCGACCAGGCCTTCACGCCCCCGGCCGCGCTCGGTTACGAGGGCCGCTCCGAACTCGCGGCCGACGTCTACTACCCGGCACGCCTGGGCACGGGCCGGCACCCCCTGGTTCTCATGCAGCACGGCTCCTGGGAGACCTGTGCCGACGCCGCCGCCGAGACCGAGCGCGCCGTCGCCGAGGCGGCCCGCGACCGTGCGGAGAAGGCGGGCGACGAGGCCGAGGCGGCCCGTCAGCAGGCGATCGTCGAACGGGCGTCGGCCCGGCTGTGGGCGTGGCCCTGCGCCCCGGGCACTGCCCAGATCCCCAGCAGCAGCGGGTACGACTACCTGGCGCGCGCCCTGGCCGGGCGGGGCTTCGTGGTCGTCTCGGTCGGCGCGAACGGCATCAACGCCACCGCCGGCGGACAGGCCGACACCGTCTACCGGGCCCGCGCCGCGCTCATCGACGAACATCTGCGGATGTGGCAGCGGCTGGCCCGCTCGGGCGACGGACCGTTGCGCGGCGCGCTCACCGACGGACGTACCGGAGCTCCGGTGAAGGCCGACTTCCGCGGCCGGGTCGACCTGGGCGACGTAGGCCTGCTCGGCCACTCCATGGGAGGCGGCGGAGTCATGCAGGAGATCGCCGACTCCTCCCGCGCCCAGTGGCCGGCCGGCGTCGGCATCAAGGCCGCCTTCGCCCTCGCTCCCACCGCCACCTGGGACAACGATCCCGTCACCAGCACGCCCTTCGCCGTCATGTGGGGCACCTGCGACCAGGTCAACACCGGTTCGTTCTTCGAGCAGAACCGCGCCGCCAACCGGGCGCCCATCTACAAGTACACGCTCACCGGCGGCAACCACGACTTCTACAACCGGCAGTGGTCTCCGAGCAGCGGTCAGGTGGCGTCCCGGGACGACGCCGTGCCCGGGGTCCGGCCGGGCACCTGCCGGTCCCAGTACGAGGGCCAGGGCCCGCAGGACCAGCGGGACCAGTCGCGCCTGACGGAACGTGAGCAGCGGCTGATCACCGCGGACCGGGTGACGGCCTTCTTCGAGCGCTTCCTGCGGGGCCGGACCGACCGGCAGCCCTACCTCACCGGCACACGGCCGTTCTCCGGTGAGCCGGCCGACGTCGTCACCTCGGCCTACGACGCCGGAGACTGAGACCGAACGGCTCAGCCACCGTCCGCACCCTCGGCACCCTCCGCACTCTCGGCGCCTTCGGCACGCTGCTCGCCCTGGTCACCCTCGTCGGGCACCCAGCGCAGTACGTCGCCGGGCTGGCAGCCGAGGGTGCGGCAGATCGCGTCGAGCGTCGTGAACCGTACGGCCTTCGCGCGGCCGTTCTTCAGGACGGCGATGTTGGCGGGCGTGATGCCGACCGCGGCGGCGAACTCGCGGTCCACTGCGTCGGCCGCAACCGAGGTGCTTCTCAGTTGCTTCCGGGTTGCTGCCGGGTTGCTTCCAAGTCGCATCCGAGTCGCTTCGGGGTCGCCCCGGGGGGCCGTTTCCGAATCGATCCGGATCGTTCCCGAATCATCCGTTCCATGTACGGAGTTGTCCGAGCTGGGCCTGGTGGACCGGGCTTGACGGTCGGTCACTACGATCGGGGTCAAGACAACAGTTCGGCCGGTGCGCGACGGTATGGGCACCGGCCGGGGTCGCCGATGCCAGGGTCCGCTCCCCGGGCTGCGGTGATCTTCCTACCCAGGAGGACCTCCCGCATGTTCCGACGCATTGGGAACATGGTCGTCCGACATCCTGTCTGGACGATCGTGGCGTGGCTGATAGCGGCGGTGGCCATCGTCGCCACCGCCCCGAGCCTGCCCTCTAACAGTGACGAGAGCAGTTTCCTGCCCAAGAGTTACGAGTCCATCAAAGCGGCGGACCTCCAGGAGAAGGCGTTCCCCAGCGCCTTCACCCCGTCCGCCATCGCGCTGTACCGGCGTACCGACGGCGGCGCGCTGACCGCCGACGACAAGCAGGACGTCGCCCGGATCACCTCCGAACTGGGCAAGAAGCACATCGACCAGGTACAGAAGGTCGTCCCCGGCCCGCCGTCCAAGGACGGCAAGTACGCCATGACGCTGGTCCAGATGGACAGCAAGAAGGCCGGCCAGCCCGAACAGAGCGACGCGGCGAAGGTGCTGCGGGCGGACGTCAAGGAACTGGCCAAGGGTACACACCTGGACGCCAAGCTGGGTGGTTCGGCCGCACAGGCGCTCGACCAGGAGGACTCCTCCAAACGCGGTCAGGCGTTGATCGGCATCGGCACCTTCGCGATCATCCTGGTGACATTGCTGATCATCTTCCGGGCGCCGATCCTGGCCGTACTGCCCCTGGTCCTGATCGGTCTGGTCTCCGCCATCGCCAACGGTCTGATCGCCTACGCCACCAAGCTGTTCGGCCTCCAGGCCAACAGCTCGATCTCGTCGATCCTGATCGTCGTGCTCTTCGGCGTGGGCACGGACTACTTCCTGTTCCTGATGTTCCGCTACCGAGAACGCCTGCGCGCAGGCGACGAACCCAAACAGGCCATGATCAACGCGGTGGACCGGGTCGGCGAGGCCATCGCCTCGGCCGCCGGGGCGGTCATCATCGCCTTCCTCGCCCTGGCGCTGTCCACCCTGGGCTTCCTCAAGCAGATGGGCCCGGCGCTGGCCATCGCGGTCGGCGTCACCCTGATCGCGGGTCTGACCCTGATACCGGCGGTGGTCTCGCTCATCGGCCCGAAGGTCTTCTGGCCGTCCAAGTCGTGGCAGCACGAGCCGGACAACGCCCGCTTCGCGGCGCTCGGCCGCGGCGTCCGGCGCCGGCCGGCCCTGACCGCCGCCGTCTCGGGCCTCGTCCTCGTCGCGCTCTCCCTCGGCACCCTCGGCTTCAAGGCCACCTTCGACCTGGCCTCGGGCTCCATGCCCAAGACCAAGGAGTCCATGGTCGTCCAGGACGACATGCAGAAGGCGTACTCGGCGGGCGCCGCCGCCCCCACCGACGTCTACCTCTCCAGCACCGCGGGCAAGGCGCTGGACAAGGCCGCCTTCGGCGCCTACGCGAAGAAGCTCGCAGCGGTGGACGGCGTCGCCGACGCCCGTCTGAGCCAGGTCAGCAAGGACGGCGCCACCGCGGACTTCACCGTCACCCTCAAGTACGAGGCCTCCACGGAGCAGGCCCTCGACGCCGTGGGCGAGGTGCGCGACGTCGCGCACTCCGACGCCCCGGACGGCACCGAGGCGGTCGTCGGCGGCATGTCCTCGATCTTCAAGGACATCAACACGGCGGTGAACCACGACTACCGGACGGTCTTCCCCGTCGCCGCCGTCCTGATCATGGTCATCCTCGGCCTGCTGCTGCGCAGCCTGGTCGCTCCCTGGTACCTGATGGCCTCGGTGGGGCTCGGCTTCGGTGCCACCCTCGGGGCCACCGTCTGGATCTTCCAGGACGGCCAGGGGAAGCCGGGACTGATGTTCATGCTCCCGGTGATCATGTACCTCTTCGTGGTCGCCATCGGGACCGACTACAACATCCTCATGATCGCGCGGCTCCGCGAGGAGGCCCGCGAGGGCCGGGAACCGCGTGAGGCGGCCGGCATGGCGGTGCGGCACGCCGGGCCGACCGTGGCGGCGGCGGGCTTCATCCTGGCGGCGACCTTCGCCACCATGATGCTCGCCGGCAACTCGCTGCTCACGGAGATGGGTTTCGCGGTCTCCTTCGGCATCGTGGTCGCCGCCTTCGTCATGGCGATGTTCTTCACTCCGAGCCTCACCGCGCTGATCGGCCACGCGGCGTGGTGGCCGGGCCACGGGGACCGGGCGAGGGAGACGGCGACCGGAACCGATTCCGGGGCGGTCGCCTCCGGGTCGGCCGCTGCCGCTGGTTCGGTCGCTTCCGGGTCGGGCACGGACTCCGGTCTGAACTCCGGTTCCGGTTCCGGTTCCGGTTCTGGTTTCGGTCAGGAGCGGCCCGCGGAGGACTCGCCGGGCCGCCGCGGCTGACCCGCGGCTGACCGCGCACCGCGAAGCGCATGACCGCGCACCGCGAAGTCCGCACCGCACACTGCGAATCGTGCACCGCGGACTGTGTGCGTACCGCGGATTGTGAAGTGCGTACCGCGGACTGGGCGCCGGGCGGACCGGCCTCGTCAGACGCCATCCGCGAGGACCGGAAACGGTCCCCGCGGATGGCGTCTTCGCGTGGATCAGGTGGTGGTGGCCGCCGGCGTGCCGAAGTAGTGGCCCTTGTCGAGGTCGGCGAGGAGGCCGGGTTCCACCGGCTCCCAGCCGAGCAGTTCGCGGGTCAGGGCGCTCGACGCCGGGATGTCCATGCTCAGGATGTCGCCCAGCCAGGTGAAGTGCTCGGAGGCGTCCTCCGCGGGCACCGCGACGACCGGGACGTCCAGGTGGCGGCCGACCACCTCGGCGATGTCGCGGATCGGGACGCCCTCCTCCGCGGCACCGTGCAGCACCGAACCCGCGGGGGCCTTCTCGACCGCCAGCCGGAACAGCCGGGCGGCGTCGAGCCGGTGGACGGCCGGCCAGCGGTTGGTGCCGTCACCGACGTAGCCGGACACGCCCTTGGCGCGGGCGATGGACGTCAGGGCCGCCATGAAACCGTTGTCCCCCTCGCCGTGGCACGTCGGCGAGAGACGCACGACGGACGAGCGCACGCCGCGCGAGGCCAGGGCGAGAACCGCCTGGGCGGTGGTCTGCCGGATGGAGGGAGCCGACCCGTCGGGTGCGGGCACGTCCCGCTCGGTGGCCACCCGCCCCGGCGCGAGGCCGGCCAGGCCACTGGCGAGGACGAAGGGGCGCCCGGTACCGGCGAGCGCGTCGCCGAAGGTGTCGACGGCGCGGCGGTCGGCTTCGGCGGCGCCCCGGAAGTCGCCGGAGAAGGCGATGTCGTGTTTGAAGGCGAGATGGATCACACCGTCCGACGCGGTGGCCGCGTCCCGCAGGACGTCGAGGTCGTCGAGGGTGCCGCGGACGGTCTCCGCCCCGGCGGCGGTGAGCGCGGCGGCGGAGGCGTCGGAGCGGGCGAGCCCGACCACCTGGTGGCCCGCGTCGAGGAGTTGCGGAACGACGGCGGAGCCGATCCAGCCGGACGCCCCGGTCACGAAGATGCGCATGGGAGGAACCCCAGACTGTCGATGGTAAGTGATGTCAGTGACTGACGTCGAGCCTAGCATCCGATGTCAGTGACTGTCGTCGCGTAGAATCCGCGGCATGGGCAGATGGGAGCCGAACGCGCGGGAGCGCCTGGCCGAAGCGGCGTTGCAGCTGTACAGCGAGCGCGGATTCGAGCAGACCCCCGTGGCGGAGATCGCCAAGCGGGCCGGACTCACCGAACGGACGTTCTTTCGGCACTACGCCGACAAGCGCGAAGTGCTGTTCGCCGGCGCCGGTCACTTGGAGGAGCTGTTCGCCCGGGCGGTCGCCGGCGCTCCGGAGACCGCGGCGCCGATCGACGCGCTGGCGGTCGGGCTCGAAGCGGTGTGCGAGGTGTTCACCGACCGGCGCGAGTTCGCGCGCACCCGGCAGGCCGTGATCATGGCGAACGCGGAGTTGCGCGAGCGCGAGTTGATCAAGCTCGCCTCGATCTCCGCCGCGCTCGCCGAGACCCTGCGCGGGCGCGGTGTGCCGGAGCCGGCCGCGAGCCTGGCCGCCGAGGCGGGTGTCGCCGTCTTCAAGGTCGGCTTCGAGCGCTGGACGGCACCGGGCGAGGAACGCGGGATGGCGCGCCTGCTGCGGGACTCACTGGACGAGCTGAAGACCGTGGCGGCGGGAGGCCTCCAGGGGGTTTCGCCGGGGGTGGCGGAACAGGACTGACAGAACGTCACCGGGGTGGTTATCATGCCGATGATGAAGAACTTCTCCTCGTACGGATTGGGGGAATCGTTCGTGCAAGGTGAGTGCTGATGGCACCTCACTCCACGAACGCGATTCCCGCCCGCTTGTCGATGTGGCAGCGCGTGCGCGAGTACGCCGTGCCACCGTCCATGATCGAGACCGCGACCGCACGGCGTGCGGTCGGTGACTGGGCGGGGGCCTGCGCCGCCGCCCGGATCGACGTCGACCTCGATCTGCGCGCCGTGCGCGACCGCCACGGCACCGACCTCGCCACCCGCCTCCGTGCGGACCTGCGCTGCCTGGCGCCGGATCTGCTGCGCTGGCACATGCCCCGGATCGCCCCCGACGGGCGGCTCAGGCCCGGCATCACCGTCTCCCTGGCCCGCTACGGCGGCCCCGGTGCCCCACCCCTGCGTCTGGTGGTGCGGACACCGCCGGCCTGGGCGGATGCCGGGCAGCGGATGTCCTTGGCCCTGTGGGCCGGCGCGGAGGGCAGGGGCGCCGTCCCCGGCCATCCACCGCCCCCGTACTCCGACTCACACCCACACCCGCACTCGCGCCGGCACACATACTCGACCGCGCGCTCACCCGCACACCCGAGTCCGCACCCGCAACCACACCCAGACCCACACCCACATCCGCATCCCGACCGGCGTTTCCGGCTCGACCTGCACCGGCACCTCTGGGACGCCGGGCGGAGCGGGGAACTGGCGGTGCGGTGCGGAGCGGCCGGCCCCCCGGCGAGGGCGCCGCAGGCCATGCCGCACCTGGCGGACTTGCCCGGCCTGGCGGGCCTGTCGGGGCTGCCGGAGCCGCCGGACCCGCCGGAGCTGCCGGACCCGCCGGGTCCGCGGCTCGATCGGCTCACCGTCCACGGCGTGCCGTGGGCGGTGGCGGGCTGGGCCGCCGAAGCAGAGTTGCTGCTACGGGCCGAAGGGCGCCCGCGTGGTGCGTTCACCGTGCGTCTGGGGGCGCGGAACCGTGCCGTACTCGAACTCGTCGCCCCCGACGACAGCCACGCCCCCACGCTGCGGCAGCTGTCGAAGACGCTGCCGCGCCACGAGGTCGCGGCGCTTCCGGTGCTGCCGGAGGCAGCGGCCCGCCTCCTTCCGGACCTGGAGCTGCTGCGCGCCGGACTGGTCACCGTGGGACGGCTGCATCCGCTCGTCGCCGGGGCATTGTCGGCGTCCGGGACGGCGGCGGTCTCCGAGACCGGCCCCGCCCCCGCGCCCGGCGACCCGCACCGGGTGGAGTGCCGGGGCGAGGTGCACCGGATCGCGCTGCGGGACGGTGTGCTGACGGCGGTCGATCACGAACCGGCCCAACTGCGCCGTGAGGAGCTGCTGGTGGCCCTCGGCGGCCCGGGGCTGCCCTGTCTGCGGGCGATCGACGCGGTGCACCGCCACCCGGAGGCGCTGCCCGCGGTCCGGGAGCGGCTCGGCCACGGTGACGTCGCCGGGGCGCTGGCCGTGGTCGAGGGGTTGCTCGGACCGCGCGCCATCCTGCGGGACGGGCCGCTCCGGGAGGAACTGGAGCGGGCGGTGGCCCGCCGCATCGACCACGGGCTCTTCCGCTCGGGGCTGGCCGCCGTACACCCCGCCGCCGGTGCGGCAGGGGACGGGGACGCCTCGGACGCGGGGCACGCGGCGGCGAACCACCGGCCCCGGCTCGACCGCCGTACGCCTCTCCCGGTGCGCCGCAAGCGCGGCAACCGGGCCAGGCCCCGGACCGGCCTGGCCCGCTGACGACCCGGGCAGCCGCGCGCCGCTGCGTGTCCGCCGCGGACCGGCTGCCTCCGCCGGCCTCGCCCCCCCCGCGCGCCCTCCCCTCTTCCGATCTCCTACGACCCCCTCCCAGGTGATGCCCATGCCCATGCCCACGACTCTGCCCACGACTCTGCCCACGACTCTGCCCACGACTCTGCCCTCGATCCCGCCCACGACATCGAGCACCGCCTCCTCTCCGTCCGAGACCCCCGGAACCGGAACCAGGACCACTGCCCGTCTCGCCCTCGCGGGCGACCTCCTGGCCCTCCTGCGGACGACCACCACCGAGCCGCGCCCCGACGAACAGCTCGAAGCACTCACCCTGGCCGTCGCGGCCGACCTGCCCGTACTGCTCTGGGGTGAGCCGGGCATCGGCAAGACCGCGGCCCTGACACAGCTCGCCACCTCCCTCGACCTGCCGCTGACGACCGTGATCGCCAGCGTCCACGAGCCGTCCGACTTCTCCGGGCTGCCCATCGTGGGCGACGACCCCGCCGTGCAGGGGGTGCCGATGGCGCCGCCGCAGTGGGCCGTGGAACTGGTCCGGGCCGGACGGGGGCTGCTCTTCCTCGACGAACTCTCCACCGCCACCCCGGCCGTCCAGGCCGCGCTGCTGCGGGTAGTCCTGGAACGCAGGGTCGGCGCGCTCCAGCTGCCCCCGGGCGTACGCATCGTGGCCGCCGCGAACCCGCGCGCGTCCGCGGCCGACGGGTGGGAGCTGAGCCCGCCGCTGGCCAACCGTTTCGTGCACCTGTACTGGGCGCACGACCAGGAGGTGGTCGTGCGCGGACTCGGCGGGGTGTGGCCCCGGGCCGAGCTGCCCCGGCTGGTACCGGAACTGCTGCCGGAGGCGGTGGCGTTCGCCCGGCGGGCGGTCTGCGGCTTCCTGCGGGCCAGGCCGACGTTGATCCACCGGCTGCCGACCACCGAGACGCGGCGCGGCGGCGCCTGGCCCTCGCCCCGGAGCTGGGAGGCCGCGCTGACCCTGCTGGCCTTCGGCACGGCGGCCTCGGTCTCCCGGGAGGTGCTGGCGCTGCTGGTGCGGGGCGCGGTGGGCGACGGGCCCGGGCTCGAACTCCTCGCCCACCTGGACCGGATGGACCTGCCGGACCCGGAGTCACTGCTGGCCGACCCGGCCGCCGCCGAGCTGCCGGTGCGCGGCGATCTGCGTCAGGCGGCGCTGGAGGCGGTGGTGGCCGCCGTCGGGGCGCGGCCGGAGCGGGAGCGCTGGGAGGCGGGCTGGGCGGTCCTGGTCCGGGCGCTGGAGACCGGGGCCCCGGACCTGCTGGTCGCCCCGGCGACCGCGCTGGCCGCGCTGCGGCGCGACGACTGGGAGGTGCCCCGGGCCGTGGAGCGGCTGGCCGCGGTGGTCGGGCTCGCCCAGCGGGCGGACCGCTCGGTCGGACGGGCCACGGCGGCGACGGCGGGCACCGGCCGCCCGGGGGGCGCACACCGATGACAGGGACCCCGAAGCCCCCGGTGCCGCAGGCTCCCGTCCGGCTCCCGGTCCCGCAGGCTCCCGTTCGGCTCCCGGTCCCGCAGGCTCCCGTTCGGCTCCCGGCCCCGCCGACCGCCGTTCAGCTCCCGGCCCCGCCGACCGCCGTTCGGCTCCCGGCCCCACCGGCCCCCGTACAGCGCTCGGTGCGCGCCGCCCCCGCACGGCCATCCGGGTCCCCCGCGCGGCCTCCGGTACGGTCCTCCGTACCGGCCTGCGACCCGGAGGCGTCCGGCGGTTCGCGGGGGGCGACGGTCCGGGGGCGGCTCGTGCTGGACATGGAGAAGTTGCTGGCCGCCCGGTTGCACGCGGTGAAGGTGCGGCCCTATCTGGCCGACGCGCTCTTCGCGCTGCACGTGGTCGAGGACCGTTCCGTGCCCACGATGGCGGTTGACGCGTACTGGCGCTGCTACGTGTCGCCGGGCTTCGTGGCGCGTACGCCGGTGGAGGACCTGGCGGGCGTGTGGGTGCACGAGGTCTCCCATCTGCTGCGGGACCACCACGGGCGGGGCGAGCGGTACGCGGCCGCGCACGACGAACGGGGACCCGGCGAGCGGCTGCGGCGCAACATCGCCGCCGACTTCGAGATCAACGACGACATCTACGGCGACGGCCTGCCCCGCCCCGCCGGGGTGGTGCTGCCGTCGCTGCTGCGGCTGCCCGAGGGACTGCTGATGGAGGAGTACCTGCGGACGGCGTCGATGTCCGGGCTCGTCGCGGACCTCGCCTGGCTGGACTGCGGCAGCGGCGCCGACGGGCAGGCCCGGCCGTGGGAACTGGGGCCGGACGGGGCGCACGGGCTCAGCAGGCAGCAACAGGATGCGGTCCGCTTCAGGGTCGCGGAGGGAGTCAAGGGCACACCGGGGGAGGCACCGCAGGGGTGGCGCAGGTGGGCGGACGAGGCGTTCCACCCGCCGCAGCCCTGGCGGCAGTTGCTGGGCGCTGCGGTCCGTTCGGCGGCGGGCGCGCCGGGTGTGGGCGAGGACCACAGCTACCGGCGTCCGTCCCGGCGTTCGGCCGGCGTCCCCGGCGTGCTCCTGCCGAGCCTGCGCCGTACGCCGCCCAGGGTCTGCGTCGTGATCGACACCTCCGGGTCGGTGAGCGACGCCGAGCTGGGCGGCGCGCTGCTGGAGGTGGCGGCCATCTCGCGAGCGGTGGGCGGGCGGCGCGACATGGTCTCGGTGATCTCGTGCGACGCGGCCGCCGGGATCGCCGTGCCGCTGTGCCGTGCCGAGCGCATCGAACTGGTCGGCGGCGGCGGGACGGACCTGCGCTCCGGTTTCGGCCGGGCCCTGCGCTCCCGGCCGCGCCCGGACGTCATCGTCGCCCTGACGGACGGTCAGACGCCGTGGCCCTCCGCACCGCCGCCGTGCCGCACCGTTGTCGGTCTCTTCCCGCGGCACGGCGGTGATCGCGCCGTGGACGAGGAGGACCCCGACTACGTCCCGGACGCCCCGCCGCCGTGGGCGCGGGTCGTCACCATCGGCTGAGGGGCCCGGGGCGCCGTCCGTCAGGCACGGGAAGCCGCCGATCGGCACGTCCAGGTGCCCGTCGTGCGGGGGCAGTGCAAGGGCGTGTGCGGGGGCGCGCGCCGGGGCGGCTCCGCCGGGAGGGGGAGCCGCCCCGGGGGCGTCAGTAGGCCCGGGCCACGACGGCCACGTTGCCCGGCTGGTCGTCGCGTTCGGGGACCGAACTGTCCGCGGCGACCAGGCAGCGCACGGACACACCCTGTTCGGCCAGCCGTGCCTCGCCCTCCGGGCCCAGCGCGGCCCAGGGGATCCGCGCCCAGCCGGTGCCCGCGGCCTCCACGGCCTCCGCGGCCGTCGCCACATCGGCGGTACGCCGCTCACGGCGCTCCCGGGACTGCGTCAGCAGCAGCGCCTGGTCGTCCGCGAGCACCTTCGGCAGGATCTGCGGCAGCGCGGCGATCTCCGTCGGCTCCTTGGTCCCGGCGACGCGCCGCACCAGGACCGCACTGCCGTGCGCCAGATCGCGCGGCCCGACCTCGATCCGCACCGGCACGCCCTTGAGCTCCCAGTCGACGACACGCCGGCCGAACGGCGTGTCGGTGCGGTCGTCGACGTGCACGCGCACCCCCGCCGCCTCCAGCCGTGCGCCGATCGCGCGCACCTCGGCCAGCACGGCGTCGTCGTCCTTGACGGCGACGACCACCGCCTGCACCGGGGCCAGGCGGGGCGGTACGCGCAGACCGTCGTCGTCACCGTGCATCATCACCAGCGCGCCGACCATGCGGGTGGTGGAACCCCAGGAGGTCTGCCACACGTGTTCCTGCGTGCCGTCCTTCGACAGGTAGCGGGTGTGGAAGGCCTTGGCGAAGTTCTGGCCGAGTTCATGGCTCGTGGCCAGTTGCAGGGCCTTGCCGTCCCCCATCATCCCTTCCAGGGTGAGGGTGTTGATCGCGCCGGCGAACCGTTCCCTGGCTGTCTTGCGGCCCGGTACGACGTCCATGGCGAGGATGTTCTCCATGAAGTCGCCGTAGACCTCGCGGTGGATGTGCGCGGCGTAGTCACGGGCGTCCTCGTAGGTGGCGTGGGCGGTGTGTCCCTCCTGCCACAGGAACTCCGTCGTCCGCAGGAACACGCGCGGCCGCAGTTCCCAACGCACCACGTTCGCCCACTGGTTGATGAGCAGCGGCAGATCGCGGTAGCTCTGCACCCACTTGGAGAAGTACTCGTTGACGATCGTCTCGGAGGTGGGGCGGACGACGACGGGCTCCTCCAGTTCCTTGCCGCCGCCGTGCGTCACGACGGCCAGCTCGGGAGCGAAGCCCTCGACGTGCTCGGCCTCCTTCGTCAGGTACGACTGCGGGATGAAGAGCGGGAAGTACGCGTTGGCGGCGCCCGCCTCCTTGATCCGGGCGTCCATCTCCTGCTGCATCCGCTCCCACAGGCCGTACCCGTACGGTCGGATGACCATGGTGCCGCGCACCGGACCGTTGTCGGCCAGTTCGGCCTTGCCGACCAGGTCCTGGTACCAGCGGGGGAAGTCGTCCGCCCGGGGAGTGAGCACGGGTGCCTTTGCCATGGGGCGCAGGCTAGGACGCGCAGCGGCCCACGCGCCAACCGTTTACGTGGTGCCGGGGCGGTCGGCGCCGGCACGGTGTCGTGACCGCACCGGTGGCGGTTGCGTTCCCCGAGGTGACGAGCCGGTTCTTCGCCGAACACCTCGGGGAGGCGGCATGGGCCGACCGAGGGAGCGGGTCGGGCGGCGCTGTCCGTCATGCGGTTCCCTCCGTGGTCCTCGGAGTGACGGCCGCCCGCGGGCCCCGGCGCCGCTCCGAGGCGAGCCGGAGTGTCCGATGTCCAGGAATGTGCCGAGCGCGCCGGGGGATCGACGCGGCGGACCGGCGGAGTGCCCGTGTCCCTCCGTGAACCGGCTGGTCAGGAAGGTGTGCAGGTCACAGGGGGTGGCGTAACTCTGGCGTAACACCGGGAGACTAGTTTTGCGGGCATGTGCGATGCCGAGGAACCCGCGTCCGGGAAACCTGTGTCCGGGGAACCCGTGTCCGGGGGATCCGTGCGACCGCGCGCGGCGCGTCCGTCCGAGCGGCGGATTCCCGTGGAGTGGGTGTCGTCCAGGCCGCGTGCCGAGCGGGCGCGTCAGGTCGCCGATGTGCTGCGGCAGCGGATCACGGCCGGCCTGTTCCCCGGCGGCCTGCTGCCCGACGAGCGCACGCTGGGAGCGCACCTGGGCGCCTCCAGGAACGCGGTGCGGGAGGCGCTGGGCCTGCTGCGGGAGGAGGGGCTGATCAGCCGCCGACGCGGCGTGGGAACCGTGATCGAGACGCCCAAGTACGGGCACGGGCTCGACCGTCTCGCGGGGCTGGCCGAGACCCTGACCGGCCACGGCGCCGTCACCAACGAGGTCCGGGCGGCCGAACTCCTCACCGCCCCGCCGGCCGCGATCACCGAGCGGCTGGAACTCCCCGCGGGCACGGCCGTGGTGTGCGTCGAACGGCTGCGCCGCCTGAACGGGCGACCCCTGTCCCTGGACACCAGCTACCTGCCCGCGGACGTGGGGCGCGCGGTGCTGGCGGGCGACCTGGCGGGCCGGGACGTCTTCGCCCTGATCGAGGAGACCACCGGCCGCCTGCTGGGCCGGGCCGAGGTGGCGGTGCACGCGGTGACCGCCGATCCCGACACCGCCGGGCTCCTGGAGATCCCCGTCGGGGCCGCGGTCTTCGCCATCGAACGTCTCACCCGGCTGGCCGACGGCCGCCCCGTGGACGCCGAGTCGCTGCGCATCCGCGCCGACCGGATGACGCTGCACGCCACCCTGCACCGCAACCGCCCCTCGCCGACACCGGCACCGCCGCTGTCGCCGCTGTCATCGCCGCCGCCGTTGTCGCCGGCCGACTGACCTGCGCTGCCCCACCTCTTCCGCCACACCGCGACCCCGCTTTCCGGCACACCCGACCCCCCGGCTCCGCCTTCCGTGCCACCCATCCCTTCCCCTCGCCTTTCCCGGGAGATACCTGTGTCCTTCCTCCGACCCGGCATGCCTCGGACCCGCCGGACGGGTGTGTCGTGATGGCCGGGCTTGCGGTCCCGGTGCTGCTCGCCCTCGGCCTGGCGGGTTTCGTCGGCGGCATCGGCATCACCGCGCTCGGTCCGGGCGGCGTGCTGCCCACGATCGGGCTGTTCGCCCTCACCGACCTGGCCCCGGCGGAGGTGGCCGGCACCGCCCTCGTCACGCACGTCGCCACCGGCGCGCTGGCCACCGCCGCCTACACCCGCTCCGGCCAGTTGCGGGCGCCCGCCACCCGCCGTACCGCGGCCGTACTGGCCGGCACCGCCGTGCTCGGCACCCCCGCCGGTGTCCTGGTCAACACCGTTGTCTCCGCACGGGCGTTCGGCCTCGTTCTCGGGCTCCTCGTGGCCGGGGCGGCCGTACTGGTGTGGTACCGCGAACGGCGCCGCCCCACGGGCGCGGCAGCGCCGTCCCACCCCTCTACGGCAGCCGTGACCGGCCTCGGTCTCGCCGTGTCCGTCGCGAGCGGACTGGTGGGGGTCGGAGGCCCCATGCTCACCGTCCCGCTGCTGATCGCGCTCGGCGTGCCCGTGCTGGAGTCCCTGGCCTCGGCCCAGGTCCAGTCGATCGTCGTCGCCACGGTGGGCACGCTGGGCTACCTCGCCCACGGCTCCGTCGACTGGCCCCTGGCCGCCCTGGTCGGCGTCCCCGAACTCGCCGGTGTCCTGCTGGGCTGGCGGATCGCCCACGCGCTGCCCACCCGGCACCTCAAGAACGCCCTCGTCCTCACCCTGCTCGCCCTGGCTCCCTACCTCGCCCTGCACGGCTGACCAGGGGGGAGAGCGGCCGGCCGGACGCCGGGGCCAGGCCCGGGACGAACCGGAAGGAGAGGGATTCCAGCAGCGGCCTGCGCTTGGTGTTCCGGAAGGCCACGATGCGCCACTTCCCGTCGCCCAGGCGGACCATCGTGTACGTCTGGATCTTGCCGAGCCGGTGCGGCCGCCTGCCCTTGTAGGTGTCGCCGCGTCCG
This sequence comes from Streptomyces sp. NPDC056160, assembly GCF_042268205.1. Taxonomy (NCBI): domain Bacteria; kingdom Bacillati; phylum Actinomycetota; class Actinomycetes; order Kitasatosporales; family Streptomycetaceae; genus Streptomyces; species Streptomyces sp. NPDC056160. The sequence goes on along the minus strand of NZ_JBHJUW010000061.1, from coordinate 10,911 downwards.
TTGACGATGGCCAGGTCCGGCCCGGGGAACCGGACGCCGAGGACGTCGTCCGCCAGTTCCGTGCCCTTCAGGAACGTGAGGGCAGCCTCACCTCGGGCGAACCGGCCACCAGGACGGGACTCACCACTGGGGCCACCACCCGGGTGATCGACCGCCTGGAGCGGGCCGGGTACGCCCGCCGCGTCGCCGACCCCGCGGACCGCAGACGCGTCATCGTCGAGCCGGTGCCCGAGGGACTCGGCCGCATCGAGGACGTCCTCGCCCCCCCCGCCGCATCGCCGAGGTCCTGGCGCGCTACACCCCCGACCAGCGGGCCCTGCTCCTCGACTACTTCCGCCAGGCGGCGCCCGCGTTCCGCGCGGCCACGGAGGAGATCCGAGCGGGCCAGGCCCAGCGGCGCGGCCGGTCCGGCGGACCACGCCGGGGCGGGGCCTGACTCGGGCCGAGGCCTCACCCCTGCCGTCCGCGGTGACCCGCAGGCCGACGGCGTCGCCGGGCGGGCCGGGAACCTGGGTGCGGCGCACCCAGGCTCGCCGGGCGGGCCTCTCGTAGCCTGGCGCCATGGCTGACAACGCACTGGGACAGTTCCTGCGGAGCCGCAGGTCGGCGCTGCGGCCCGAGGACGTCGGCATGGCGAGCTACGGCACGCGCCGGGTCCCCGGGCTGCGCCGCGAGGAGGTGGCGGTGCTCACCGGCATCAACGCCGACTACTACACGCGTCTGGAACAGGGCCGCGAACGCCGCCCTTCCGCCCAGGTGCTCGACGCGCTCGGCCGGGCCCTGCGGCTCGACGACGACACCCGGGCCCACCTGTACCGGTTGGCCGGCACCGTGCCCGACGACACCGTCGCCCCCGCCCCCCGCCAGGTCAGCTCCGCGCTGCGCCGGCTGATGGACGGCTCCACCCACACCCCCGCCCTCGTCCTCGACCGGACACTGGACGTCCTCGCCTCCAACGCCCTGGCCGACGCCCTCTTCTGCGTCTTCGAGCCCGCGGACAACCTGGCGCGCACGACCTTCACCGACCCCGCCGCGCGCACCTTCTACCAGGACTGGGACCGTGCGGCCCACACCACCGTCGCGCACCTGCGCCAGGCGGCCGGGTACGAACCCGACAACCCGCGCCTGCGGCACCTCGTGGACAGCCTGCACGCGGCGTCCACGGACTTCGCCCGCCTGTGGGCCAGCCACACCGTGCGCGGCAAGACCGCCGAGGCCAAGCGGTTCCTGCACCCCGACGTCGGCCCCCTAGTCCTGGACTACCAGGCCTTCGACGTACGGGAGGCACCGGGCCAGCAACTGATCGTCTACCAGGCCGAACCCGGCAGCTCCAGCGCGGAGGCGCTGCGCCTGCTCGGCTCCGTGCACGCGACCCGCACCCGGCCGGTCACCCGCGGCACGGACGGCACCTGACCTCCCGCGCACGGACCTGGATGAACCACACGACTGACATTCCGCGCGTGGACCTGGACGATCCGCACGACTGACCTCCCGCGCGTGGACCTGGACGAACCACACGACTGACCTCCCGCGCGTGGACCTGGACGATCCGCACGACTGACCTCCCGTGCGCGGACCTGGACGAACCACACCGCAGGGCCTACGCGGAACCGCCCGCCGCCAGCAGTGCGAGGTGGTCCGCGACCGGGCCCAGGGTGATCAGGCCGCTGCCCGCGCCCCCCTCCTCCAACGCCGCCGGCGTCAGCGCCGTCCGCGCCCGCGCCATCAGGGGCCGGTCGCCCACCGCCACGGCGGCCCGTGCCAGCAGGCACCACCTGGCCTCGTACATCAGGTCGCGCGGCGGCGGAGCCACCACAGCCAGCGCCCGTGCCGCCTCCTCCTGCCGTCCCTCGCCCGCCAGGAGCACCGGCCGCACCCACGGCTCGTACGGCCCCCAGTCCGTGCCCCGGTCGGCGACCCGGTCGGCGGCGACCGGCAGCCCGTGCCGCAGCCGCACGCTCAGCAGCGCAAGCGGTACCAGGCCCTCCTGCAACCCGGGCATGCCCGCACCGCGCAGACAGGGTGCGGCGGCCTCGTAGGCGGCCAGCGCCGCGTCCGGCGGGCCGGTCATGGCGGTGCGCAGCGCCCGGTACCAGGTGGTGAACACGGACACCAGCGGCAGGTCGTGCCGGGCGGCCAGCGCGTCGGCCGCGGCCGCGTGCCGGCCGGCCCCGGCCAGGTCCGACAGGGCGCACCGCGCCTGCATGCAGACGAGATGGCCGAGCACCTCGTGGCGGACCAGGCCGTGCCGTGCCGCCAGCGCGACCACCTCCGCCCCGACGGCGTCCCGCCGGGCGGCGAGCCCGGCCCGCTGGAACGTCTGCATGAACGTGCCGTTCAGGGCGAAACAGAGCAGGGCGGCGTCGCCGAGCCCGCGGGCGATCTCCTCCGCCTGCCGGGCGGCCCGCAGCGGGCGCGCCGCTGCCCCGCCCACCGCCTCGTCCGCGGGCAGCGCGCCCCGGGACTCGACGGCGACGGTCGCCAGCAACCGGCAGCGCGTCGCGTCGTGCCCGCCGGACGGCAGCAGCCGCAGCGTCCGCTCGGCCGCTCCCACCAGCCACCGGGCCTGCTCCGGATCGTCCGAACGCGTCCAGACGGCCGGTACGTCGTACACCCCGATGACCCGCGCCGTCAGCTCCGGGTCGCCCAGCTGCTCAGCCGCGGCGACGGCCGCCACCCGGTGCCGCCGCGCCGACTCCAGGCCGCCGCCGCCCGTCACCGCCAGGTCGCGCATCAGGCTCGCCGTGGACTCCAGCCGGGTCCGCGCCCGCGAGCCCAGGGAACTCTCGTACGCGGCGGTCGCCCGGCTCCACACGTCGTCGACCCCGGCCCCGGCGCCGGGGTCCAGGTGCTCGGCGTGCCGCAGGACGTCCTCCTCCAGGCGCCGCAGGCGCGGGCCGGGGTCCACGCCGAGGTGTTCGCGCAGCATGGCGCGGGCCCGCCGCAGGACCGACAGCGCGTCGGCCTGCCGTCCGGACCGGTACAGGGCCAGGGCCAGCAGCCGCCAGGCGTCCTCGCGCCACGGGTGCTCCGTCACGTGGGCGTCCAGGTCGGGCACGGCTCCGGCCGCCTCCCCGAGGGCGATCCGAGCCTCGGCACGGCGCTCGACGGCGTGCAGGCGCAGCTCAGTGAGCCGGGTGCGTTCCGCGCGCAGCCAGCGTTCGTCGCCGAAGTCCGCGAAGGCGGGGCCGCGCCACCAGCCGAGCGCCTCGGCGAGCCCGGCCGCCACCCGCTCGGGTCCCGCCTCCGCGAGGGCGTCCACCGTGTCTTCGAACCGCCAGGCGTCCACGTCGTCCTTCGCGGCCCGCAGCGCGTAGCCGGGCCCCTCGGTGACCAGCAGCCGGGACGGGCTGCGCGGCGGGCGGTCGGGTTCCAGGGCCCGGCGCAGATCGCCGACGAACGTGCGTACGGTGCCCACGGCCCTCGCGGGCGGGTCGTCCCACAGGTCCTCGGTCAGCCGGGCCACCGGCACCACCCGTCGGCGGGCGACGACGAGCCGGGCCAGAACCGCGCGGTGCCGCGGGCCCTTGAGCGCGAGCGGAGCGCCCGCCCCGTCCCAGGCGGCCACGGCCCCCAGCACCCCGAATCGCACACGCACCTTCGCTGCCGTCCCTTCCGTCCACCGCTGCACACGGCCCACCCGGTCCACCCGGTCCACTCGGCCCACCGAGTCCATCCGGGCCACCTTCTCCATGCGGTCCGCCAAGTCCGACGGGTCCGCCGATTTCCACGGGTCCGCCGTTTCCGACGGGTCCGCCGTTTTCCACGGGTCCGCCAAGTCCGACGGGTCCGCCGTTTCCGACGGGTCCGCCGTTTTCCACGGGTCCGCCGTTTTCCACGGGTCCGCCGTTTCCGGCGGTTCCACCGATTCCGACCGGTCGACCCACTCCGCCCGGTCCGACCAACCTACAAGCGTTCATCCGTTGCTGATCGAAGCCCCGCAGGCTGGACCCACCGGCCGGGCGGCTCGCACCGGCATCCCCCGGCACCCGTCACCACAGCCAAGGAGCAGCGCCATGACCCACACGATCCCCGGCTTCGACCACCAGCGGATCCGCGTCGACGAGGGCGTGGAACTGTACGTCGCCGTCGGTGGCAGCGGAGCTCCGATCGTGCTGCTGCACGGATTCCCGCAGACCCACCTGATGTGGCGGCACGTGGCCGCCGACCTGGCGGCCGACCACACGGTCATCTGCCCCGACCTGCGCGGATACGGCGCCAGCGACAAGCCGAGGGAGGACGGCCCGCACACGTACGCGAAGCGGACCATGGCCGACGACATCGTCAAGCTCGCCCGCGCCCTGGGGCACGAGCGCTTCGTCCTGGCGGGGCACGACCGCGGCGCCCTGGTGGCGTTCCGTGCCGGGCTCGACCACCCGGACGCCGTCACACACCTCGCCTGCCTGGACGTGCTGCCGACCCTCGACATGTGGGAGGCGCTGCACGGGACGTCGGCATCGGTCGGCTTCCACCTGTACCTGATGGCCCAGCCGCCCGGCCTGCCGGAGGCGATGATCGAAGCGAGCGCCGACACGTTCTTCGCCCACTTCCTCGACCTGTGGGCGAAGGACCCCGACGCCGTCCCGCAGGACGTCCGCGAGGCGTACCTCGACGCCTGCCGGGGCGCGGTGCCGTCCATCGTGGCGGACTACCGGGCATCGGCCGGCATCGACGTGGAGCACGACAAGGCGGACCGCGCGAACGGCAACCGGCTCGCGATGCCGGTCTCCGTGCTGCAGCAGGACTGGGGCGCGGCGCTCGGCTACGAGGCCGCCGCCCTGTGGGGTGCGTGGGCCGGGGACCTGGACCACTCCACCGTGTCCTGCGGCCACTTCATGGCCGAGGAAGCACCCCGGGACGTCGCGAAGGCGCTGCGGAACCTGATGGACCGCTGACTCTTCACCTACCCGAACTCCCCTATACCGCGGGGCTTTACGCGGCTGCAATCCGGGTCACCCGAAGGTGTGGAACGAAAGCGGCAGGAACTGACGGCATATGCCGAACTGCCGTACTGTCACGTCCCTGCCCGCACGTAGGGTGGAAAGCCGCTGGTCATGAAGGGGAGAGGACGGCGCCGGGGTGGTTGCGGACAACGCGAGGAACGCGGGCAACGCGGGCAACGTGGGCAACGTGGGCAACACGGACAACGAGGAGTGGGGCGAGCGGGCGGCCTGCCGGACGGCCGATCCGGACGAGCTGTTCGTCGAGGGGGCCGCCCAGAACAGAGCCAAGATCCTGTGCAGCGGCTGCCCCGTGCGGACCGAATGCCTGGCGCACGCCCTCGACAACCGGATCGAGCACGGTGTCTGGGGCGGTATGACGGAACGTGAGCGGCGCGCGCTGTTGCGGCGCCGGCCCATGGTGACGTCGTGGCGGCTCCTGCTGGAGACGGCCCGCGCGGAGCACGAGCAGCAGGGCCGCCGTACCACCGGCCGGCCGCGCTGGGCCGAGCGTTGGGCCGCCGTCGGCTGACCGGCGGCTGCGGCTGCGGGACGCCTCCCGTTCCCCGAGCGTTCAACCGCGCGCCCCCGTCGGCGTCGTGTGCTGTCCCTAGGGTCCCCCAAGGTTGCGAAAGAAGGGGATCATGGACACACTCCTCGCGGTCCGGGCCCGCCAGATCACCAAGTGTTTCGGCGACGTCATCGCGCTCGACGGTGTCGAACTGGACGTGCGGCAGGGGCGGATCCACGGCCTGGCCGGACCCAACGGGGCCGGCAAGACGACTCTGCTCGGCCTGCTGCTGGGCCTGGCCGTCCCCGACAGCGGCCGGCTGGAGATACTCGGCACACCGGTCGGGCGGGCGCTCGCCGCGCCCGAGGGCGTAGCCGGGTTCGTGGACGCGCCCGGCCTCTACCCGTCCCTGACCGCCCGGCAGAACCTCCGCGCGCTGGCCGCCCTGCACGGCCGCGACGCGCGGACGACGCGGGCGGAGATCGACGACGTACTCGACCAGGTCGGGCTCACCGATGTGGCCGACGACCGCACCCGGGGCTTCTCGCTCGGCATGCGCCAGCGGCTCGGGCTGGCCGCGGCCCTGCTCGCCAGGCCCCGGTTGATCGTCCTGGACGAACCCGCCAACGGCCTCGACCCGGCCGGGAAGAAACATGTGCACGATGTGCTCACCCGGCTCGCGGCCGACGGAACGGCCGTCGTGCTCTCCAGCCACCGCATGGACGACCTGGAGGCCCTGTGCGCCGAGGTCACCATCCTCGCCACCGGACGGGTCGTCTTCTCCGGCCCGCTGGGTGAACTCGCCGCCGGCAGCCGCGAACTCGACTACCGGCTGCTCACCTCCGACGGGCCGGCCGCGCGCGGCCTGGCCGAGGCCACGGCCGGCGTCCGCACCACCGGCGGGACCGGCAGCCGGCAGGACGAGCGGACGCTGGTAGTCCGCGCGCGGGTACCGGCCCTCGACGAACTCGTGGCACGCCTCGTCCACGCGGGCATCGCCCTGCGCGAACTGGCCCCGGTGGTGTCCCCCCTCGAAGCGGCGTTCCTGGCCCTCACGGGACAGCAGGACAGCCCACTCACCGAGCAACAGGACAGCCCGTCCACCCCACCTCCGGACAGCCCGCCCACCGGCCGACCGGACAATCCGCCCACCTCACGTCCGGACAGCCCACCAACTCCACTTCCGGACAGCCCGCCCACCGGCCGGTCGGACAGTCCGCGGACGGCCCCTTCCCTGCCCGGACTGCAGGAGGCAGGGCGATGAGCGCCACCCTCGCCGAACCCCCCGCACCTGCCGAACCACCCGCCCCTCCCGCGCCCCCCGCCGGCGGCTCCCGCCCCGCCCGCGTGCCCGTGGCCCGCGGCTACCGGTTCGAGCTGGTCAAGCTGGTCTCGCAATGGCGGATCCGCCTGCTGGTCCTCGCCTGCTGGATCGCCCCCGCGCTCTTCGTCGCCGCGGTGAGCCGGCAGAGCACCCTGCCGACGGACACCCTCTTCGGCCGCTGGATGCACGCCACGGGGTGGGCCGGACCCCTGGTCACCCTCGGATTCGCGGGGAGTTGGGCGCTGCCGCTGCTGACCTCGGTGGTCGCCGGTGACGTGTTCGCCGCCGAGGACCGGCTCGGCACCTGGCGCCACCTGCTCGTGGCGGTGCGCTCACCGCGGCGGATCTTCGCGGCGAAGGCCCTGGCCGGTCTCACCGTGATCCTGCTGCTCGTCACCGGGCTCGTCTGCTCCAGCGCGGCCGGCGGCGTGCTCGCGGTCGGCGACGAGCCACTGGTCGGCCTGGACGGCCACCTGCTGACGCCAGGGGACGCGGCCGGCAAGGTCCTGCTCGCATGGGCCTGCGCCCTCGCGCCGACCCTCGCCCTCGCCGCGGTCGGGCTCCTCGGCTCCGTCGTCCTGGGACGCTCCCCGATGGGACTGCTGCTGCCCGCGCTCCTCGCGCTCACCCTGCAGCTCGCCCAGATGCTGCCGCTGCCCGTCGCGGTCCGCCTCGCCCTGCCCGGCTACGCCTTCATCGCCTGGAACGGCCTGTTCACCGGCCCGCCCCAGCTCACCCCGCTCCTGATCGGTGTCGCCGTCAGCCTCGTGTGGGCGGTGACCGCGACCGCGCTGGCGTACGCCCTGTTCCTGCGGCGCGACTTCACGAACCCGGCCGACGACGGCTCGGGGCACCGGGCCCTCGCCGTCGCCCTGCTGCCGCTCGCCGCGCTGACGGCCGCGACGGTGGCGGTGCTCGGCCTGACCGCCGCGGCGCCCACGGGCTCGGGCATCGAGCAGGACAAGGTGCAGCGTTCGCTGGCCACCGAGTTCGCCCACCTCTACCGCGTGCAGACGAGGCAGCTGAACCGGCCCGACGTCACCGAGGCCCGGCTGAAGACCTCGGCGGCGTGCACCAAGGGCGACGTCGCGGCGGGCGCCCACGGGCCGGGCAACGACTGGCGCTGCGTCGTCACCTGGCACCTGCCCGGCGTCGCGGCCACCGGGACGGCCGTCTACCAGCTCGACATCACCGCCGACGGGCGGTTCGTCGCCGACGGCGACGGACCGAAGGAAGTGAACGGCTACTTCCTGGTGCGGACCCCGACCGGGGACGCACCGAACCCGCTCTGGCAGTTCGACGGCAATGTCGAACTGCTCCACGCCACCTCGAAGGGATGACTCCATGCAGGTGACGCGCCGCCGCAGGCGCGCCGGGGAGAACCGCCCCGGTCTTCTCGGCAGACGCATCGGCCGCCGGATACCCCTGGCGACGGCGGGCCTCACGGCCCTCGCCGTCGCCGCGGCCGGTACCGCCTTCGCCCAGACCCGCCAGTTCGGCACCGAGCAGGTCGGACAGCGGACCCGGCAGGGCCAGGTCGTCTCCAGCGACCAGTACCTCGCCCCGTACGGCGACCGGCTCGTCCTGGACCACGGCAAGATCATGTCGTCTGCGGTCAGCCCGGACGGCACCCACCTCGCCGCCTCCGTCACCGACGGCGGGATGGCCCTCTCGGTCGTCGACCTGAAGACCTGGAAGGTGCAGCAGCTCGTCGGCACCGACGCCTCGGCGGACCTGCGCATCAGCGCCAACGACGTCGGGCAGGAAGGCCCCGCCTACTCGCCCGACGGCACGCAGCTGTGGCTGGGCCGTACCGACGGCTACACCAGGTTCACCGTACGGCCCGACGGCAGCGTCGCCGATCCGACGTCCGTGCCGATCCCCGCGGACGGGCCCCGGCACGCGCTGGTCGGCGAGGCCGTGTTCTCCCCGGACGGCTCCACCGTGTACTCCGCCGTCAACGGCCAGAACCGGGTGGTCGCCCTGGACGCGGCCACCGGTGCCGTCCGGCAGAGCTGGGCCGTGGGCAACGCCCCGCGGGACCTGGTCCGCGTCGGCTCCCGGCTCTACGTCAGCAACGAGGGCGGACGTCCCGCCAGGCCCGGCGACACCACCGTCAACTCGTACCACACCCAGGTGCCCGCCGACCCGGTGACCGCGGCCACCACCACCGGCACGGTCAGCGTCATCGACCTGGCGCACCCGTCCGCCGCCGCTACGAGCATCGACGTCGGACTGCACCCGACCGCCCTGTACGCCAAGGGCGGGGCGCTGTTCGTCACCGACACCGCGAGCGACGACGTGTCGGTCATCGACACCGCCCGCGACAAGGTCGTGCAGACCATCGCCACCCGGCCGTGGCCCGAGGCGTCGGTGGGCTACGAGCCCGACGCGGTGACGCTCACCCGCGACGGCCACCTGCTGGTGACGCTCGGCCGCGCCAACGCGGTCGCCGTCTACCGGTACACGACCCCGCAGGAGCCCGTCAGCTACGTCGGCCTGCTCCCCACGGACTACTTCCCCGCCGAGGTCACCACCGTCGGCGACCAGGTGCTGGTCTCCAACACCCGCGGTATCGACGCCCGCAGGCCCACGAACAAGGCCGGCCACGCCACGCACGACACCACGTCGAGCGTGCAGCGCTTCCGGCTGCCGAGCGACCGCGCCATCCGGGCCCGGACGGCCGACGTCTTCCGCCAGAACGGCTGGGACCGCGGTTCCGTCACCCTGAGCAAGGGCAAGGGACACGCGCGTCCGGTGCCGGTCCCGGCGCGGCTCGGCGACCCGTCGACGATCAAGCACGTCTTCCTGATCGTCAAGGAGAACCGGACCTACGACCAGGTCCTCGGCGACGTACCGGAGGGCGACGGCGACGCCTCGCTCGCCGAGTTCGGTGAGAACGTTACACCCAACCAGCACGCGCTGGCCCGGCAGTTCGGGCTCTACGACAACACGTACGACATCGGCACCAATTCGGCCGAGGGCCACAACTGGCTGATGCAGTCCGACAACCCCGAGTACACCGAGTCCTCGGCCGGCGAGTACCAGCGCAGCTACGACACCGAGGACGACGCCCTCGGCCACCAGCGGACCGGGTTCCTGTGGACCGGCGCGCAGGCGGCCGGGAGGTCCGTGCGCGACTTCGGCGAGTTCCAGCAGTTCCTGACCAAACCGGCGGGCGCGAGCTGGCAGAACCTGTACTGCGACGCCAGGAACATGGCGGCCACCGGGCAGGACACCGCCTACCCCATGGTCTCCTCGTCGCCGATCCCCTCCCTCAACGACGTGTCGGTGCACGGCTTCCCGAAGTTCGACACCAGCGTCCCGGACGTCTACCGGTACCAGATCTGGAAGCGCGACTTCGAGAAGAACGGCCCCGCGGACCTGAACATGTTCTGGCTCTCCAGCGACCACACCGGCGGGCCGGCGAACGCCGCCGCGCAGGTCGCCGACAACGACCTGGCGACCGGCAAGATCGTGGACGAGATCTCGCACAGCAAGTACTGGAAGGACTCGGCCGTCTTCGTCGTCGAGGACGACTCCCAGGCCGGCCTCGACCACGTCGACGGCCACCGCGCCCCGATCCAGATCATCAGCCCCTGGGCCCGGCACGGCGTCGTCGACAGCCGCTACTACTCCCAGATCACGGTGGTCCGTACCATCGAGCAGATCCTCGGGATCCACCCGATGAACCAGAAGGACAGCGCGGCCAGCCCGATGACCGGGGCGTTCAGCCGCAAGGCGGACCCCACCCCGTTCAGGGCGCTGCCCAACCGGACCCCGCTGACCGCCGGCCTGAAGACCCCGCCCGCCTGCGGCGTGGACACCCCGGCGCCGCAGAACCCCCGTGCGGCGGCGGCACCGTCGGCGAAGGTACCGGCGGGTGAGCGTGCGGTCGCGGCGCAGTGGGAGGCGTGGAAGGCGCGGCAGCGGCTGACCGGGCCCGACGCCAGGCCCGACTACGCCAACCCGGCCCAGATGAACCACTTCACGTGGTACCAGACGCACGAGTGGACGAAGCCGTACCCGGGCGAGCAGCGGATCTTCGCCCCGGACGACGTACCCGGCGCCTACATCCCGTCCGCGGAGTCCGACGGCTGACCCGGGCCGCCCGACCGCGACGCGGACCCCCCGGC
>NZ_JBHJUW010000060.1:0-47284 GCF_042268205.1 Streptomyces sp. NPDC056160 | reverse complement strand
GGGGGGCCGCCTGGTCAAATGCGACGGGGGCGTGCTCGGCCGGCCCCCCCCGCCCCGGGGGCCCCGCGCTCCCCCGGGGGGGGGGGGGGCCCCCCGCCCCCCCCCACCCCCGTCGTCGTGTCCGTACAGCCGTGCGTCTTGGCGTGTCCGTTCAGCCGTGTGTCTTGGCGAGGAGTTCGAGCACCTCGTCCGTGGTGCCCGTCTCGCCCAGCCGCGGGAAGATCCGCTCCACGCTGCCGCGGTGCGCCTCCGCGTCCATGTCCGCCATCGCGTCGGTGGCCAGCGTGACGTGGTAGCCGTGCTCGTGGGCGGCGCGCGCGGTCGACTCCACGCCGATGCTGGTGGCGATGCCGGTCAGCACGATCTGCGTCACCCCGCGGCGGCGCAGCTGCACATCGAGGTCGGTGCCGTGGAAGGCACCCCAGTTGTGCTTGGTGACGGTGATGTCGCCGGGGTGGCCGGCCAGTTCGGGCACGATCACGTCCCAGCCCTCGGGACGGCTGCCGCCCCCGGAGCGCGCCGCCTCCGTACGGCCGGGCACGGCGTCGGCGAAGTCGGCGGCGAAGGACACCCGGACCAGGACGACGGGCAGGTCCCGGGCGCGGAACGCCTCGGCGAGCTGCACGCTGCGCGCGACCACTTCGGGGCCCGTGTGGGGCGCGGTCGGGGCGGCGGCGATGCCTGCCTGGAGGTCGATGACCACGAGGGCGGTACGGGGGTCGAGGGCGGTGAGCGCCATGGGGTTCAGGCCTTTCGGGGCTTTGGGGGACAACGGGGATTACGGGGCTCTGGGGTTTCAGGGGGGCGGGGGATCAGAGGGTCGGGTGTTTCAGGTGTTCCCCGGATTCCGGGAGGTGGGGTGTTTCAGGTGCTCCCGGGTTCCCGGGGCGTGAGCCGGGCCAGCGACCGGTCCGGGAGGGTGCTCACGAGGAGCAGCACCGAACCGGCGATCATGAACAGGGCCAGGCCGTGCAGCCCGCCCGTGTCGGCGCGGTGCGGGAAGTACCCGGCGGTGGCCGCGGAGGCGCCCAGCGCGCCCAGGTACATGAAGGTGCGCAGCAGTCCGGCGGCCGAGGCGATCCGGGCCGGGTCGGCCTGCCGGTAGAGCGCGTTCTGGTTGGCGAGGCCGATCAGCCCCTGGGGGATGCCCATCACGGCCCCGGCGGCGAGCAGCAGCCACAGGGGGCTGCGGGAGCCGATCAGCAGCAGGACGCCGCAGGCGGCGACCTGGACGGCGGCACCGGTCACGAGTTTGACGCGGACGGCCTCGCGGCGTCCGGTGAGGGTGGAGACGACGAGCGCGGCGCCCGACAGCGGCAGCAGCACCAGCCCGGCCGTCGAGGCGCTGAGCCCGCGTCCCTCCTCCAGCCACTGCGTGTAGCCGTACATGAAGGCGTACGTGGTGGTGTAGCCGAGCAGTTGGCGGACGTAGGTGGCCAGCAGCGGCGTGTTGCCGCCCAGCACGCGCAGGTCGATGAACGGCTGCCGCGCCCGCAGCTCCCGCACCGCGAAGGCGGCACCCACCGCGGCGGCGAGCACGGGCAGGTACCAGCGGTCCGCCCGCGGTGCCATGAGGAACAGCATCAGCGAGACGAGCGTGCAGGCGAACAGGACCATGCCCGCCGCGTCGATGTCCCGCCGGGAACGCCCGGCTCGCCCCTGCGCCCCCTTCGGCTCCCTGGGCAGCCGCAGGGCGCCGAGGACCAGGCAGGCCGCCGAGAGCGGCACGTTGACCGTGAACACGGCACGCCAGCCGCCGGCGCCGATGAGCAGCCCGCCGAGGGCGGGGCCGACCACGGCCACCGTCTGGTTGGCGACGGCGAGCGCGGTGAGGATGCCGGCCGGACTGTCCCGCCCGGTGCGTTCGGCCTCGCGCCGGGTGAGCTGCATGGACGCCGGATACGCCGCGGACGTCCCGAGACCGAGCAGCACCCGTGCCCCGATGAGCGCGCCGAGCGAGGGCGCGAGCGCCCCCAGCAGCCCGGCGACGCCGACCAGACCCGTACCGGTCAGGTAGAGGCGGCGGGGACCGTACATGTCCACCAGCCGCCCGATGACGGGCTGTCCGACGGCCGTCGCCAGGTAGAGCGCCGACACCAGCCAGACGGTCTGCGCCGGGGGCGCCCCGAAGGCGGTGCCGATCGGGACGAGGGCCACCGCGATCATGGAGGAGTTGACCGGGTTCAGCACCGAACCCAGGAGCATCGGGGCGATCAGCCGGCGGTCGAAGGCGTCGGGGGCCGGGCGTATGCCCGCGCGCTCGCCGGCCGCCCGGCGGGCGAGCCTGGCCTTCACGACCGCGTCAGCCGTTCCATCAGGCCGAACGCCTCGAGGAGCGTCTGCCGTTCGGCCTCGGTGAACCGGTCCTCCAGGGCGCGGGTCAGCCATTCCTCACGGATCTGCCGGTCGCCCTCGATGCGCTCGCGACCGCCCTCCGTGAGGGTGACGAGCTGGCGCCGGCCGTCGTCGGGGTCGGGGCTGCGCCGGATGAGGCCGCGCTGCTCCAGGGCGGCCAGCGTCGTCGCCATCGACTGCGGCCTGACCCCCTCGGCGGAGGCGAGCGCGCTCGCCGTGGCGGCCCCGTGCTTGCCGACCAGGGTCAGCGCGGACACCTGGGACGGTGTGAGGTCCTCGTCCTGGGCGACCTCACGGATGCGGCGGCGCAGCCGGCTGAACACCACCCGCAGGTCACGCGCGGCCCGGGCGGCGGAGGCGGAGATCCCGTCGGGTGCTTCGGTGGACTTCTGCTCCATGCGGTCACCGTAGACCCGTCAGTCTGGACTGTCCAGTTGCAACTGTTCAGTTCATCTGCTCAACTCAAGCTGTCCAGCTTCGGCTGCCCATCGCCGACTGCTCCGTGCTGTTCCGGCTGGTCGGTTTCAGCTGCTTCAGCTGCTCAGTTCCGACTGTGTTCTTCTCCGCGCTGCGCACTTCCTGCCGCGATACGCTGACGGCGTGCGTCTGCTCCTCACCTCGGACACCCACCTCCCCCAGCGCGCACGCGATCTGCCCGCTCAGCTGCTCGCCGAACTCCCGCGCGCCGACGTCGTCTTCCATGCCGGAGACTGGGTCGACACCGCCACCCTCGACCTGCTGGAGAGCCGCAGCCGCCGGCTGATCGGCGTGTACGGCAACAACGACGGCCCCGCCCTGCGCGCCCGGCTCCCCGAGGTGGCCCACGCCGACGTGGGCGGCCTGCGGTTCGGTGCCGTGCACGAGACCGGGCCCGCCCGAGGCCGCGAGGCCCGGTGCGCCGCGCGCTTCCCCGACCTCGACGTGCTGGTGTTCGGCCACAGCCACATCCCCTGGGACACCACGGCGCCCTCCGGGCTGCGGCTGCTCAACCCGGGGTCCCCGACCGACCGCCGGCGCCAGCCCCACTGCACCTACATGACCGCCACGGTCACCGACGGCCGCCTCACGCAGGTCGAACTGCACCGGCTGCCACCGCGCCGGGCCGGGTGAGGGAGGACGTGCGCGTCACCCTGCGGACGGGTTCGCCGCGCGCCGTCAGGGGCGGATGGTGCGCAACGGCCTGATGGTGCTGCTGTGACCAGCTAATTCCAGTGAATTTCCGGATTCAGGAGACTTTTCGGAATTGGATGGTTTGTTCCCTTGAGGAGGGGTAGGCGGCCCACAACGGATGAGGCGTGCACGCCTCTGCGGCACATGTGCGGCACACCCCGCTGGAAGGAGGTCCGTGAGAGCTGTACGCAGCCACCGGGCCGCTTTCGCGCACGGAGCGGCCCGGATCTCGCCGAGAATTCGGAAACGAGAAAGGGAAGTGTGACCTCGGGGCGGCCCCTCACCGGGCCGCCCTCCTCCGTACCGCCGCGACGACCAACGCAGCCACCGCCGCAGGGCGTGCTCGCGGCGTGCTCAAGCGGATCCGTTCACGTGGATGGCTCCCGCTGTCGCCGTCAGGGGAGCACCGGTGCCGCCCCAGCGCAGCGAGATGATCTCGGCCGCGACGGACACGGCGACCTCCTCCGGCGTACGGGCACCGAGATCGAGGCCCACCGGGGAGCGCAACCGGGACAGTTCGGCCTGCGTCAGCCCTGCCTCCAGCAGACGCTGCACGCGGTCGTGGTGGGTGCGGCGGCTGCCCATCGCGCCGACGTAGGCGGCGGGCCGGCGCAGCGCCTCCTCCAGCAGGGGCACGTCGAACTTCGGGTCATGGGTCAGGACGCAGATCACCGTGCGCTCGTCGGTGTCCGTCGCGTGCAGATAGCGGTGCGGCCACTCCACGACGACCTCGACGGCGTCCGGGAACCGCTTCGGCGTGGCGAAGACCGGGCGGGCGTCGCACACCGTCACCCGGTAGCCGAGGAAGGCGCCGATCCGGGCTACCGCGGCGGCGTAGTCGATCGCGCCGAACACCAGCATCCGCGGGGGCGGCGCGAAGGAGTGGAGGAACACGGAGACGGCGTCCTCGCGGCGCTCGCCGCGCGGCCCGTAGTGCCGCGTCCCGGTGGCGCCCAGGGCGAGTTCGCCACGGGCGTCCGCCGTGACCGCCACGTCCAGGCCGGGCTCGCCCAGCGTCCCCGCCACCGTGTCCGGCCACACCGCGAGCGTCGCCCCGCGCGGCGCCGGGCCGTCGACCACCGTCGCCACGGTCACCGGCTCCCCGGCGGCGACCGACGCCGCCACCGCCCCGAAGGCCGGGTCCGACTCCGCGGTCACGGGCCTGACCAGCACACCGATCTCGCCCCCGCAGGTCAGCCCGACCGCGAACGCGTCCTCGTCGCTGTAGCCGAACGTCGCCAGGCGTGCCTCGCCGCTCGCCACCACCTCCTGGGCCAGGTCGAAGACCGCGCCCTCCACACAGCCCCCGGACACGCTGCCCACCACCTCGTCGTCCGGACCCACTGCCATCGCCGCACCGGGGTCGCGCGGTGCGCTGCGGCTGACGGTGACGACGGTGGCGAGCCCGAACGGCACGCGCGCCGCGTACCAGCGTTCGAGCACCGGGAAGATGTCACGCACGTTCCCGTACCTCCTCCCTGTCACTGTTGTCCTTCTCGCCCTCCCCGTCGTCCTCCCTGTCCTCCCCGTTGTCCTCCCTGTGCTCCCCGTCGTCCTTCACGTCCTCCCTGTCCTGCCTCTCCTGCCTCTCCTCCCTCTTCTTTCCCTTGCTCTTTCCTTCCGGCTCCGCCTCCGCGCCCCGCACCACCGCGGCCAGTCGCTCCAGGGCGGCCAGGCTGTGGCCCTCGACGAAGGCGTCCACGCTCGGCAGGGCCGCCGCCATGCCTCGCGTACGGTGCCATGGAGCCGCTGACGTCGACCAGGAGCACCACCCGCCGGGGCCGCTCCGCCCGTGCGTGCCGTCGCAGCAGTGCGGGCTCTCCGCCGCGCCGCAGCAACTCCCGCACGGTGCGGTGCGGATCGACGTCCCCGCGCCGGGCCGGGCGCCGCCGCGCGGTGCGCCGCGGCTGACCGCGCAGCGCGAACGCCGCCAGCAGCCGGCGTGCCTGGGGCCGTTCGGCGGGGTCGAGTCCGGCGACGTCACGGTGGCGCAGCACCTCGGCCGCACTGGCGAGCGAGGCGACGGGCGGCCCTTGCCGCCGGTCCTCCGCATCGCCCCCGTGCCGTCCGGCGGGCGCCTCCCGCACGCGGGGCCGGAGCCGGGGCGGGGGAGCGGTTCGTCCGCGCCCGGGCGCCGGCTCCCCGGAGGCCGGACCGAAGTACGCGCCGAACACCCGCTCCTACCGTTCCAGATCGTCCCGGTCCCCGCACAGGGTCAGCCGCCCCGCCCAGTACACGTCCGCCCGCATCCCCGGACGCAGCGCGTCCACCGCGCGCAGGAATGCGTGGACCCGCTCGGTGGGTCATGGGCCCTCCAGAGACCGAATGGGCGTACGTGAGGGAAATCAGCGACCAGCGTGGTGTACGTCACTCTATGACCGGGCCCCGGGCACGGCGAGTGGTGCGACGCGGTTCACGACAACCCCCTCCACCGCGCAGAGCACCTGTCAGAACCTGCCCCCGCGCCCGGAACCGCGTTTGACCCTGCCCCTACGTCAGGCTTCACGCTGTACGCCGACGAAAGGGCAGGTGGATGAGCTACTCCGTGGGACAGGTGTCGGCGTTCGCCGGGGTGACGGTACGGACGCTGCACCACTACGACCGGGCGGGGCTGCTGTCGCCCGGCGGCCGCAGCCACGCCGGGTACCGGCTGTACGACGACGCCGACCTGGCACGCCTCCAGCAGATCCTCTTCTACCGGGAACTCGGCTTCTCCCTCGACGAGATCGCCGACATCCTCAAGGACCCGCAGGCCAACGCGCTGGAACACCTGCGGGCACGGCAGCGGCGGCTGGGCGAGGAGATCGCCCGGCTGCGGCGGCTGGCCGAGGTGGCCGAGCGCGCCATCGAGGTCCAGCAGACCGGCGTGTCCCTCACCCCCGAGGAACGCTTCGACGTCTTCGGCGAGATCGCCTTCGACCTCAGCTACGCCACCGAGGCCCAGCTGAAATGGGCCGACTCGCAGGGACAGCGGGAGTCGATGGCACGGGCCGCCGCGCACAGCAAGGAGGACTGGAGGCAGCTCATGCGCGAGGCGGGCGCCTGGCGCGCCGAACTGCTCGCCGCCTTCGACGACGGCGAGAGCGCCGACGGGGAACGGGCCATGGACCTCGCCGAGGAGCACCGCCTGCACATCTCCCGCTGGTTCACCTCCTGCCCGCCCGACATGCACCGGCGCATCGCGGACGACATCGTCGCCGACCCGCGCGCCTTCGCCCTCGTCGTCCCGCCCTCGCAGCAGCGCCCCGGCCTCGCCGCCTACCTCGGCAGGGCCGTGCACGCCAACGCCGCCCGCCGCACCGAAGACGGGGAGGACCGATGAGAATACTGATCGCCGCGGCCGGATCGCGGGGCGACGTCGACCCCTACACGGGCCTGGGCGCCGGGCTGCGCCGGGCCGGACACGACGTCGTCCTGGCCGCGCCCGACACGTTCGCGCCGCTGGCCCGCCGCGCCGGTCTGGACTTCCGCGGCCTGCCCGCCGACCCCCGGGCCCACGGCGACGTCACGGGCCGGCGGGGCCTGATGCGCAGCGCCGCCGCGTTCGTCGACCGGCTCGCGCGGGGCTTCGCCGACGCGGTGCGCGAGGACACCGACCTGCTCGTGCTGTCCACCATCACCGCCCCGCTGGGCTGGCACCTCACCGAGGCGACGGGCATCCCGAGTATCGGCGCTTACCTCCAGCCCACCACGCCGACCGGCGACTTCCCGCCCGTCGTCACCGGCACCCGCTCCCTGGGCCGCCTCGGCAACCGCGCCGCCGGCCGCCTCGGCGTGCGCATGGCCGACCGTCTCTACGACGAAGCCGTCGCCGGGCTGCGCCGCGACCTCGGCCTGCCGCCGCTCGGTCCCGCCGCCGCGCGACGCCGTCAGGAGGCCGCGCGCTGGCCGGTCCTGCACGGTTTCAGCGAGGCCGTCGTACCCCGCCCGGCCGACTGGCGGCCGGGACTGGACGTCGTCGGCAACTGGTGGCCGTACGTCGGCCCGGACGAGCGGCTGCCCGCCGAACTGGAGGACTTCCTCGCGGCCGGACCGCGGCCGGTGTTCGTCGGGTTCGGCTCCATGGCGCGCGGCGAGGGGGAGCGGCTGAGCGAACTGACGGTGGGAGCCCTGCGCCGGGCCGGGCTGCGCGGCGTCCTCCAGCGCGGCAGCGCCGGGCTGGCCGCCACGGGCGACGACGTCCTGACCGTCGGCGACGTGCCGCACGCCCTGCTCTTCCCGCGCGTCGCCGCCGTGGTGCACCACGCCGGGGCGGGCACCTCGGCGGCGGCGCTGCGCGCCGCGGTGCCCTCCGTGCCCGTGCCGGTCGCGGCCGACCAGCCGTTCTGGGCGGCCCGGCTCACCGCGCTCGGCGCCGCCCCCGGGCCCCTGCCGTTCGCGGAGCTGACCGCCGAACGACTGGCGGCGGCGCTCGACTCGGCCGTACGGGACGCCGGTCGCGCACACACCCGTGCCGCCGCCGGCGTCGCCGAGCGCCTCACGGCGCAGGACGCGGTGGCCCGGACAGTGGAGACGATCGAGCGAGTGGCACAGGAGGCGGGGCGGTGAGCCCGCGCTGACGGCTCCCTCAGCCGGTCAGCCCGTCGACCGCGTGGAGGACCGGGGCGACGCCGTCCTCCTCGCGGATGCGGGCGCCCAGGCGCTCGGCGCGCTCGCGGTGAGCCGGGTCCCGGGTGGCCCGGACGAGAGCGGCGGCCAGGCGGTCCGCGGTCAGGCCGCGCAGCGGGACGGCGCACGGCGCCACCTCGAGGGAGACCAGGCGCTCGGCCCAGAAGCCCTCGTCGAACTGGACCGGCAGCGGCACCGCCGGAACCCCGGCACGCAGCCCCGCGGCGGTCGTGCCCGCGCCGGCGTGGTGCACCACGGCCGCCATCCGCGGGAACAGCGCCGCGTGCGGCACCTCGCCGATCGTCAGCATGTCCTCGCCGGCCGCCGCGAGCCCGCCCCAGCCGCGCTGCACCACCCCGCGCAGCCCGGCCCGGCGCAGCGCGCGCACGATGGTGCCGCTCAGCCGCTCGGGATCGGGCACGGTGGCGCTGCCGAGCCCGACGAAGACCGGCGCCGGCCCCGCGTCCAGGAACTCCCGCACCCGCGCGGGCAGCAGGTCGTCGCGGTCGTAGGGCCACCAGTAGCCGCACACCCGCAGCCCCGGCCGCCAGTCACGCGGCCGGGGCACCACCAGCGGACTGAACCCGTGGAACACCGGCAGCCGCAGCCCCGCCCGGATCCGGCGGCCGGTGCCCAGGCGGGCGGGCGGCAGGCCCAGCCGGGCGCGCACGGTGGGCACGGCCGCCGAGAACACCCGCTCCACCGCGAGGTTCACCCCGTGCCCCGCGAGCCGGTTCGCCGCCGCGCCCCAGTGGCCGCCGCCGAGCAGCGGCGGCGCGAACTCGCGGGTCGGCGAGAGCGGTTGCAGGTGCGTGCCCATGCTGGGCAGGCCCAGCGCCTCGGCGATGGCGTGCCCGACCGGGCCCAGCGACCCCGACAGCAGCAGGACGTCGCTCTTCCCGGCTGCCACGACCAGGTCGTCCGTCATCCGGGCCAGCGCCGCCCGCACGATCCCCACGGCCCGCAGCATCTTGCCCACGTCCGTCGCACTGCGGTGCAGCCCCCGCCCGCGCGTGGACTCCAGTTCGGCCCGCGGATCCACCGGCAGCGCGTGGAAACCGAGGCCCGATCCCGCGACCAGCGGCTCGAAGCACCCGTGGGTGACCAGGGTGACCGCATGACCCGCCCGGGCCAGGCCGTGCCCCAGTCCCGTGAAGGGGGCCACGTCTCCCCGGGAACCCGCCGTCATGATCGTTACGCGCACGTCGGCCAGTATGGCCGCGCCACCGCCCGCCACCGGCGAACGACCCGTCCACGTCGGCGCGGCCACCCGCGCAGCCGCAGGAGCGCCACCGGCCGGGCGCCCCGGCGCCCGGCCGGTGCCCTCAGGCCCCCAGCTGCCGGGCGGCGGCCTCCACCGTCTGCTCCAGGAGCGTGGCGATGGTCATCGGACCGACCCCGCCCGGCACCGGCGTGATCAGCGAGGCGCGCTCCACCGCGGAGTCGAAGTCCACGTCCCCGACGTTGCCCGCGTTGTAGCCCGCGTCGATGACCACCGCACCCGGCTTGACGTCCTGGCCGCGCACCAGCCCGGGCCGGCCCACGGCCGCCACGACGATGTCTGCCTCCCGCACCACCTGCGGCAGCTCCCGGGTCCGCGAGTGGCAGTACGTCACCGTGGCGTCCCGGGCCAGCAGCAGCATGCCCACCGGCTTGCCGAGGATCGCGCTGCGCCCCACCACCACCGCCCGCTTCCCGGCCGGATCGACGTCGTAGGCGTCCAGCAGCCGCAGGATGCCGCCGGGCGTGCAGGAGACGAACCCCGGCAGGCCGAAACTCATCGTGGCGAAAGAGGCGAAGGTGACGCCGTCGACGTCCTTCTCGGGGGCGATCGCCTCGAACGCGGCCCGTTCGTCGATGTGGTCGCCGACGGGGTGCTGCAACAGGATGCCGTGGACCGACGGGTCCGCGGACAGCGCCCGCAGCGTGCCGACCAGCTCCTCGGTGCCGGTCGTGGCGGGCAGCTCGACGTGCCGGGAGGCGATGTTCGCCGTGCGGCACCGGTTCTGCTTCATCCTGACGTAGGTCGCGGAGGCGGGGTCCTCGCCGACCAGCACCGTGGCCAGACACGGCCGGGTGCCCGTGCGGGCGGTGAGGTCGACGGCCTTGTGCGCGGTCTCCTCGACGATGCGCCGGGCGAGCGCGGTGCCGTCCATGAGGCGGGCTGGGGACATGTCCACTCCTGAGCGTTCGGCGGATCGCCCAGGCGCGCGGCTGTGACTTCGGCGGGGGCCGCTCCCCGGTGGTGCTCCACCTCAGCGCCAGTCACGGCCCGGCCCGAGCCTATGCCAGGACCCCGCCGGCACTCAACGCCGGGGTGCGGCCCCGCTCACCGGCGGCGGCCGCGGCGCCGGCGCGGCGCGTACGGCACCGGGGGTCCGGCCCCGGGCCGCGCCGCGCGCAGCACCGACCGCAGCAGGACGGACGTCAGGGACCGGGCCGCCGCACCGGCCGGGCGGGGCCGGCGAAACAGCGGGGAACGCGCCTGCCCCAGCCCGGCCCGGGCCGAAAAGGACCAGGTCAGCCTGGAGCTGACCTGGAACCTCGCGGCCCTCCTCGTCACTCGTCCCATGCCTGGATCATCATCTGGTCGGTGATCTTGCCGTCGCGCAGCGAGATCATCGACTCGGCGAGCACCCGGACGCCGTCCGGATACGCGCAGGACTCGACGTACGCGGCGTGGTCGCCCTGGACGACGCACTGCTCCAGCCGGTGCGTCATGTCGCGGCCGTAGACGTCGTCGAGCATCGGGCCGATCTCCGCACGGCCCCTGAGGACCTTGGGGTGACTCGGCTGGGTGTCGCGGTCCACGATGCGTATCTCGGCGTCGTCCGCGTAGAGCGACAGGAGCGTGGACGCCGTGTGTCCCTCGATGCCCCGGCGCAGCGCACCGGTGTCGAACGCGGGACCTGCCGTGGTCGCCATGCCGGCCTCCTACGAGCCCCGGGGCCCCGAAGCCGCGGGCCGTTCACGGGGCTCTCCTTCGAGCGTCCTCCGGCCCGCCGCCCCCGGCAAGCGCGGCTGCCCGGCCCGCACGGCTTGGTCGCGGTGGATGCCGGGGGCGCAACGGCTCTCGTTGCGACGGTGGGCCGGGGCGCGTCGGCTTCCGTCCCGGCGATCGGCCGTGGCGCACCGGCTTCCGTTCCGGCGGGCGGCTGGGGTGCACCGGCTTCCGTTCCGGCGGTGGCACCGGGGTGATGGTGCACCGGCTTCCGTTCCGGCGGTGGCACCGGGGTGATGGTGCACCGGCTCCCGTTCGGGCGGTCGGTCGGTGGCCGTGCCGGTTCCTTCCCGGCGGGCGGGTCGCAGCCGTGCGCGTCCTGGTGGGCCGGGGGCTCGTCCTGACGGGTGAGCGGCGGGCCGCGCCCGTGTCCGGCCGGCCCCCGGCGGCGTTGCTGAGGGCATGATCTCCACTCGACGTATCGTCGCCGTCGCCGCTCTCGCCGCCTCTGCGACGGGGCTCGCCGCGCTGCCCGCGAGCGCCGCCGAACCGGCCGTCCCGGTGGTCGGCCGGGCGGTGCCCGTGGGCCTGCTCGACTCGCTCGCGCGCACCGGCCTGCCCGCCGGCCGCCGGCACGAGGTGCCCCCGGTCTCCGACCAGCTGTCCGCGCTCCACCACGTGAAGGACCTGAACGAGCTGAGCCGGCTGAACGCGGTCACCGGCCTGGTCTCCCCGCTGTTCGGACTGGTGCCCGCGGTCCGGTGACGAGCCGTGCGTCCCCGTGCGGCGACCGGGTGGCGGCGGCCCCGGATCCCGTGCCGCCGCCGCCCGGTCACGGCGTAGGGTCACAGGGACGGACAACGGCCGACGGAAGGGAACCACCACCATGGCGCAGGAAGTGCGCGGCGTGATCGCACCCGGGAAGAACGAACCCGTACGGGTCGAGACGATCGTCGTGCCGGACCCGGGGCCCGGGGAGGCCGTCGTACGGGTCCAGGCCTGCGGTGTGTGCCACACCGATCTGCACTACAAGCAGGGCGGCATCAACGACGAGTTCCCCTTCCTGCTCGGCCACGAGGCCGCCGGCGTCGTGGAGTCGGTCGGCGACGGCGTCACCGACGTGGCGCCCGGCGACTTCGTCGTCCTCAACTGGCGTGCGGTGTGCGGCAGGTGCCGCGCCTGCCTGCGCGGGCGGCCCTGGTACTGCTTCGACACCCACAACGCGCGGCAGCGGATGACCCTCACCGACGGCACCGAACTCTCCCCGGCCCTCGGCATCGGCGCCTTCGCGGAGAAGACCCTGGTGGCGGCCGGGCAGTGCACCAAGGTCGACCCCGCCGTCTCCCCGGCCGTGGCCGGACTGCTGGGCTGCGGCGTGATGGCAGGCCTCGGCGCCGCCATCAACACCGGCAACGTCGGCCGCGGTGACTCGGTGGCCGTCATCGGCTGCGGCGGCGTCGGGGACGCCGCGATCGCCGGGGCGTACCTGGCCGGCGCCGCGAAGGTCATCGCCGTCGACATCGACGACCGCAAGCTGGAGACCGCCCGCACCATGGGCGCCACGCACACCGTCAACTCCAAGGACCACGACCCCGTCGCCGCCGTCCGCGACCTCACCGGCGGTTTCGGCGCCGACGTCGTCATCGAGGCGGTCGGCCGCCCGGAGACGTACCGTCAGGCGTTCTACGCCCGCGACCTGGCCGGCACCGTCGTCCTGGTGGGCGTGCCGACTCCGGAGATGAAGCTGGAGCTGCCGCTGCTGGACGTCTTCGGACGCGGCGGTGCCCTGAAGTCGAGCTGGTACGGCGACTGCCTGCCCTCCCGGGACTTCCCCATGCTGATCGACCTGCACCTGCAAGGGCGGCTGCCGCTGGAGAAGTTCGTGTCGGAGACCATCCGGCTCGACGAGGTGGAGCAGGCGTTCGAGCGGATGCACCACGGCGACGTGCTGCGCTCGGTGGTGGTGCTGTGATGGCGGCCCGCATCGAACGCCTGGTCACGGCAGGGCAGTTCACCCTCGACGGCGGCACCTGGGACGTCGAGAACAACGTGTGGATCGTCGGTGACGACCACCAGGCGATCGTCATCGACGCCGCCCACGACGCCGAGGCCATCGCCGCCGCCGTGGGCGACCGGCGGCTCACCGCCATCGTGTGCACCCACGCCCACAACGACCACATCGACGCCGCCCCGGCCCTCGCGGACCTCACCGGCGCGTCGATCTGGCTGCACCGCGACGACCTGCCGCTGTGGCGCATGACCCA
Source organism: Streptomyces sp. NPDC056160 (assembly GCF_042268205.1). Lineage (NCBI taxonomy): Bacteria > Bacillati > Actinomycetota > Actinomycetes > Kitasatosporales > Streptomycetaceae > Streptomyces > Streptomyces sp. NPDC056160. Next base: position 33,946 of record NZ_JBHJUW010000060.1, on the reverse strand, counting down.
CCCCGGCCGGGAGCCCGACGAGCACCTGATCGACGGTCAGGTCGTCGAGGCGGCGGGAGCCGACCTGTCGGTCATCCACACGCCCGGCCACGCCCCGGGTGCCGTCTGCCTGTACGACCCCGGCCTCGGCGTCGTCTTCACCGGCGACACCCTCTTCCAGGGCGGCCCCGGCGCCACCGGCCGGTCCTACTCCCACTTCCCGACGATCATCGACTCGATCCGCGACCGCCTGCTCACGCTGCCGCCCGGGACGAAGGTCCTCACCGGCCACGGCGAGGCGACCACCATCGGCGCGGAGGCCCCGCACCTTCAGGAGTGGATCGCCCGCGGGCACTGACGCCGGCGGGTGCGGCCCGGCGCCTGATCACGCCATCGCGTCCCACCGCGTGATCCGTTCCGCAATGGCGACAGAAGATGTCCGGCTTCCACGCGACCCTCGTCGAGCACACCGCACCACGAGAGCCACGAGAGTCACGGGAGGCCGGACACATGTCACGTCCGTCACGTCCACTGGAAGGAAGGGTCGCGCTCGTCGCGGGCGCGACCCGGGGAGCGGGCCGGGGCATCGCGGTGGAACTCGGCGCAGCCGGGGCCACCGTGTACGTCAGCGGGCGCACCACCCGCGCCCGCCGCTCGGAGTACGACCGCCCCGAGACCCTGGAGGACACCGCCGACCTGGTCACCGAGGCCGGCGGCCACGGCATCGCCGTCCCCACCGACCACCTGGAACCCGACCGGGTACGCGCCCTCGTCGACCGCATCGCCCGCGAACAGGGCCGCCTCGACGTGCTCGTCAACGACATCTGGGGCGGCGAGAAACTCTTCCAGTGGGACACCCCCGTGTGGGAGCACGACCTGGACAACGGCCTCAGGCTGCTCCGCCTCGCCGTGGAGACGCACGCCGTCACCAGCCACCACGCCCTGCCGCTGCTGCTGCGCCACCCCGGCGGCCTGGTCGTCGAGATGACCGACGGCACCGCCGAATACAACCGGGACACCTACCGGATCAACCTCTTCTACGACCTCGCCAAGGCGTCCGTCCTGCGCATGGCCTTCGCCCTCGGCCACGAACTCGGTCCGCGCGGCGCCACCGCGCTCGCCCTGACCCCCGGCTGGATGCGCTCGGAACTGATGCTCGACCACTTCGGGGTGCGCGAGGAGAACTGGCGCGACGCCCTGGAACAGGCCCCGCACTTCGCCATCTCCGAGACGCCCCGCTACGTGGGCCGCGCCGTCGTCGCCCTCGCCGCAGACCCGGACGTGGCCCGCTGGAACGGAGGGTCCCTCTCCAGCGGGGCCCTCGCCCGGGAGTACGGCTTCACCGACCTGGACGGCAGCCGCCCCGACGCCTGGCGCTACCTCGCCGAGGTCCAGGACCAAGGGAAACCGGCGGACCCGACCGGCTACCGCTGACCGGCCGCGGGCGGCTGCTCCCCGGTCAGCGGCCAGCGGGCCGAGTGGCCCGGCGGCAGCTCCAGATCGGTGCGTACGGCGGCGTAGTAGCCCTGGCGTGCGGCGCGCTGCCGCTCCATCAGCGCCTGCCACGCCCCGGGCTCCAGCCGCCCCTCGCGCAGGGACCGCTCCATGTCCATCACCACCAGCACCCAGGTCCGGGCCTTCTCGACCACCTGCGTACTGCCCAGCATGATCAGTGCCTCACCGGCGGGGTCCCGGGCCAGGGCGGCCTCCGTCAGCAGCGGCTCGGCCTCGCTCAGGGGCAGCGGATGCGGATGCGGGTCGTTGCCGAGGTGGGCGGCCACCCGGTAGGCCAGCGTGACCGACTTCTTCAGCGACCGCGCGTACTCCGAGTACACCGCGAGCCGCCGCTCCTCCCAGCGCGTGGCACGCTCGCGGGCGAACCGGGCGCGGTCACTGCGCACGACCGCCAGGTACGAGCCGAGCGCGCCGATCACGACGCCTATGAGCGCGGGGAGTTGCTGCAAGAACGCGGACATGCGGTGCACGCTATCCGCCCGGCCGGCCGGCTGGGGCAGTAGGTTCGGGCGCATGACGGACACGAGGCGTTTCGAGGGGCACGGGGTTCTCGTCACCGGGGCGGCGCGCGGCATCGGCGCGGCCACCGCGCGGCGGCTGGCCGAGGAGGGCGCGCGGGTCCTCGTCACCGACGCGGACGGCGCCGAGGCGGAGAAGACCGCGGCGGAGCTGTGCGAACGGGGGCTCGCCGCCCGGGCGTTCGCGTGCGACGTGGCCGAGAGGGCGTCGGTCGAGGCGGCCGTGGCCCACGTGGTGGACGCGTTCGGCGCGCTCGACGTCCTCGTCACCTGTGCCGCCCACTGCACCCCGGACACCCCGCTCTTCGAGGACGGCACGGACGAGGCGTGGGACCGCGACCTCGACATCACCCTGACCGGCGTCCACCGCTGCTGGCGGGCCGCGCTGCCGCACCTGGCGGCGTCCGGCCGGGGCGCGATCGTCGGCATCGGCTCGGTCAACGGCCTCCGGGACTTCGGCAACCACGCCTACAGCGCCGCGAAGGCGGGCCTGGTCTCGCTCACCCGCACCCTCGCCGGGCACGCCGCCGCGCGCGGGGTGCGCGTGAACCTCGTGGTGCCCGGAACGATCCGCACCTCGGCATGGGAAGGCCGGGAGGCCGACCTGGAGCGCATCCGCCCGCTGTACCCGCTGGGCCGGGTCGGTGAACCGGAGGACATCGCCGCCGCCGTCGCCTTCCTCGCCTCCCGCGACGCCGCCTGGATCACCGGTACCACGCTGACCGTCGACGGCGGCCTCACCGCGGTCGACACCGGCTTCCACACGGCGGTCCACGCTGTAGGCCGCGCCGGCGGTGCCCCGGCCGGTGACCGGGACGACAGGGCTTAGGACGGGGCGGCGGCCGGTCCGCTCCCGTCGCCGTCCGCCGGGCCGTCGAGTCGGGGCAGGGCCCGGTGGAGCCGGCGCAGCAGTTCCCGGGCCGCCGGTCCGGCCGGGCCGTCCGTGCGCCAGGCCAGGGCGACCCGGCCGCGCGCCCGCGCGTCGTCGAGCCGGAGCGTACGCAGCCGGGTGCCCGTCTCGGGGCGGGGCAGCACGGCGACGCCGAGGCCGCGCTCGGCGAGCCGCAGCAGCGCGTCCGGTGCGGCGGCCTCGAACGCGATACGTGGCCGGAAACCGGCGTCGGCGCAGATCCGGTCCAGCACGCCGCGCACCCCCGTGCCCACCGGGAGGCTGATCAACGGGTGGCCACGCAGCGCCACGGGCGGGAGCGGGGCGGCACCGGTGCACACCTCCAGCAGCCGATGGCCCGGGGCCACCGCCGCCACCAGCGGCTCGTCGACCACGACGGTGAAACCCACCCCCGGCGGGTCCCCGTCCGCGAGCCCGGCCACCGCGATGTCGAGTTCGCCGCGGCGCAGCGCCGTCAGCATCCGCTCCGAGGTGTCCTCGATGAGCGAGACCTCCACCGCGGGGTGGGCGGCGTGGAAGCCGGCCAGCAGCCGGGGCACGTCGATCGCGTGCCCCAGCGCCCCGGGCACCAGCCCGAGCGCGACGCGCCCGCGCAGCAGCCCGGTGAACTCCGCGACCGCCTGCCGCGCCCCGTCGGCCGCGGCCAGGGCCGCCCGCGCGTACGGCAGTACGGCCTCGCCGACCTGCGTCGTCCGCACCGAGCGGCCCGAGCGGTCCAACAGCGGCTGCCCCAGCTCCCGTTCGAGCCGCCGTATCTGCGCGCTCACCCCCGGCTGCGCCATATGCAGCCTCTCGGCGGCCCGCGTGAAGTTGGCCTCCTCCACCACCGTGACGAAGTACAGCAGCTGCCTGAGTTCCATAACCGGCGATGCTAGCCACGGGACGCATCGGTTCTTGGACGTGCGCGCCGCCCGCCAAGATCCTTGATGTATGAGGACAACGGACGAGATCACCGCGGTCATCGCCGCCGAACGCCTGGACCTGGCCGACCTGTTCGCCGCGCTGACGCCCGCCCAGTGGGAGGCCGGCAGCCTCTGCGCGGGGTGGCGGGTGCGGGAGGTCGTGGCCCACATGTCGATGGGCTTTCGCCACTCGCTCGGCAGTGTGCTGTGGCAACTCGTGAAGTCCCGCGGCAGTCTGCACCGCATGACGGACCGGCTGGCCCGCCGCGACGCGGCCCGCCACTGCGACGCCCGGCTCGCCGCGTTCCTGCGGGAGCACGCCCACCACCCGTGGCGCCCGCCGGTCGGCGGACTGCGCGCGGCGCTCGCGCACGACGTCGTGCACGGGCTGGACGTGACCGTCGCCCTCGGTCATGACCGGACCGTGCCCGAGGAGCGCCTGCTGATCGTGCTGGAGGCCATCGACCCCCGGGCCTTCCGCGTCTTCGGCACCGATCTGCGGGGGGTCCGCCTGGTCGCCGACGACCTGGACTGGTCCTTCGGCACCGGTGCCCCGCTGTACGGCGCCGCCCAGGACCTGCTCCTGGTCGCCTACGGCCGCAACCTTCCCGCCGGACGGCTGCGCGGCGCCGAGTGTCACCGTTTCGTCTCGAAGTGAGCCGCTTTACAACCGAAGCGCCCGCCCGGCGGTCTAGCTGTCCGACACACCACGGACACCCGAACCAACCGAGGGGGAAGCCCGCCATGAGGCACATGGCCAGACGCGGAGCCGTCGTACTCGGCGTCACCGGACTGGTGGCGCCGCTCGCGCTCGCGCTCGGCACGGCTCCGGCGCAGGCGGCGACGAGCTGCACCACGTCGACCGGGCCGTACCAGAAGAAGGTCGAAAAGTTCCTCGGCCGACCCGTCGACGGCCGCCAGTCGGCCGCCGACTGCAAGGCGATCAAAGCCTTCCAGAGCAAGCACGGCATCACCCCCACCATCGGGTACGCGGGCCCGGTCACCTGGGGCGTGATGGATCTCATGAACAAGCAGAAGGCCGTCGGGAAGAACCCGAACAAGGACGGCAAGTGCCCGACCAACAAGGGCCGCATAGCCTGCGTGAACCTCACGCTCCAGCTCAGCTGGATACAGGACGGCAAGCGGCTCGTGTACGGTCCCGTGCCGGTGCGCACCGGACGCGACAAGTACGAGACCCGTACCGGCCTGAAGAAGATCTACTGGCGTCACATCGATCACGTCTCGACGCTGTACCACGTGAAGATGCCCTACAGTCAGTTCTTCGACGGCGGTCAGGCGTTCCACTCCGTGGGACTGAGCATGTGGAACCCGCCGGGCTCGCACGGCTGCGTCAACATGACGCCGAAGGACGCCAAGAAGTACTGGTCCCTGCTGAAGAAGGGCGATGACGTCTTCGTCTACGGCCGCAAGCCGGGCACCTGAGAACCGGTGCGGGGCGGGCGTGTTGTCGTGGATCGACGTGATGAGCAACACGGTCCGGTATGTCCGAATCGGTCGCACTTACTCACAATGCCTTCACGTCGATCGGCATATGCTTCACAGCATGTCCACCACTGTTGAAGCCGCCTCCGAGCGATCGGCCGCGGAGGTCAACGAGGAGATCCGTGCCCTGTGGCGCCGGTCGGGCGGGACACTGACCACCGAGCAGCGCGAGGTGTACCAGCGCCTCGTCCTGGAGTGGGCCACGGCCGCTCCGGACTCGGACCGGGCGGCCTGACCCGCCGTCCCTCCCGCCCGCTGCCCTGGCACCACCGCCGGGCACCGGCCCCCTCCGCGGTCTTCCGTGACCACCCCTTCGTTCCTTCCCGCCCCGGCCCTGCGAGCCGGGGCGCACTGTCATACAGCTACCGGTCGCGGTACCGGTTCACCGACGGCGCCGGCCCGCCGGACCCGGGCCGCCGCCGTGGTCGGTGACCGCGATCACCGTGCGCCCGTCGGCCCCGACCCAGCCGCCCGCCGTACGCCCCGTGCCCAGTGCCGTCATCAGCTCGGCGCCCGGCGCCCGGCCCGCGCCGGACGATGCCGTGGCGCGAGATGTGACGGAGGTGACGGGGGCCGCGTCGGCCGCCGCCGCCCGGGTGGGCATCGCTCCTTCGGGGAGGAGGGCCCCGAGCGCCGTCAGCCGCGTCATCCGCCGGACGGCCCCGCGTCGTGCGTGCCTCATGCCTGGCTCCCGAACCCCGGTCACACGGTTCCACCCGCGGGGCGCGCCGGTCCGCGGGCCGCCCGCTCTCCATGCGGGGCCCGACCGCGCGGCGTTCCGCGGACGGGGGTCCGGCAGGATCAGGCGTCCGGCAGGGGCCGGGACCGGGCCCGGGGGCCGGGGGCGGCCTAGGATGCCGCCCATGGACGAGAACCCGGTGGCGCGGCTCGGGGCCGGCAAGTACGTGCTGATCACCAGTTACCGCAGGAACGGGACGCCCGTGGCCACCCCGGTGTGGGTCGTGCGCGACGGCGCCGCCCTCGGCGTGTGGACGGCGGCCGACTCCTGGAAGGTCAAGCGGATCCGCCACCGCGCCGACGTGCTGGTCGGCCCGTGCGACCTGCGCGGGAACCCGACCGGTGAGCAGGTGCCCGCGACCGCGGAGATCTGCGACGGCGCCACCACCGCACGCTACCGGGCCCTCATCGCCCGCAAGTACGGCCTGGTCGGACGGCTCACCCTGCTCGGCAGCCGGCTGCGCCGGGGCGAGCGGGGAACCGTCGGGATCCGGGTGACCCCCACGCGCTGACCGGCGCGCGGGAGCCACCCGGTGGTGGCGCGGACGGTCCTACGAGGCGTCGAGGACCGTGCCCGTCAGCACCGGAGCGCCCTCGTGCACCTCCCCGTCGTCGTCGGTCAGCTGGAAGCGGACCTTCTCCGGCTGCTCCTTCACCTGGTCCCTGACCGTGGGCAGGCTGACCTCGGTGCTCACCTCGCCCGCCGGCACCGGGACCCACAGGTACAGGTTCTGGACGGCGGACAGCGCCCGCTCCGGGTCGGGCGACTCACCGCCGCTGGTGTCCTGGAGCCACTGCGGGTCGACGTCCTTGGTGGACAGCTCCGGACCGTCCGTGACGGGCCGGACGACGAAGACGGCCCCGATGTCGGAGTCGGCCGGCGCGGACAGGTTCACCCGCCACTTCAGCGTCGCCCCCTCGGCGACCCGGTCGGCGACGGGCGTCACCGTGACCGTCGGCTGCGGGTCGTCGTTCCGGGCGGTCACCCCGCCGCGGTACGAGCCGACCACCGCGCCGCGGACCGCCTTGACCACGATGTCGTTCGCCAGGTCCTGGCCGTAGCGGGTGTTGCCCCGCACCCGGACCGGTACGTCGATGTCGTGCCCGCCGGGCCGTACCGTCACCAGCCGGTCCGTCGCCCGGTTCGTCACCGGGTCGAGGGTGTACACGCGTACCCGGCCGCTGCCGTGCCCGGACACCCGCACGGGCACCCGGTAGGTGCGCACGCCCGAGTCGCCCTCCTTGACCGTGAGCCGGCCCACGTCGACGCGGGGCAGCGCGGCCGGCCGCACCGCCGGGGTGCCCGGCCGCCAGCCCCAGGCGTCCATGAGCCAGGCCTGCCCCGCACGGGTGCGCGGGGTCAGCTCCAGTGCCGTGACCCGCCCGAGGTCCAGCTCGGCGCGGACGGCCGAGGTCAGCGGGACGCGCACCTCGCGCGCCCAGTAGGAGGCCGTGCGGTCGGTGCCGGGCAGGCCGTCGGCACGGACCCGGCCGAGCGTCACCCGGTGCCCGGAGGCGTCGGTGACGGCCACGTCCAGCTGGGTGCCGTTGCTGTTCGGCGGGACGAACACGCGCAGGGCGAGCTTGTCGGCACCCTTCAGCGACACGGGCGAGCCGGGCCGGATCCGTACCGCCGAACCGGCGGCGGACCAGCGCAGCGCCACCGCGCGGCGACCGGTCTCGCGGTCGGTCTCCCACTGCGCGAAGTGCGGTGAGCGACCGGGCGTGTCCGCGCCGAGGCAGGCGGCCGACGCGGACGGGTCCACCGCCGAGCACAGCCGGCCGGCGCCGGTCACCGTGGCCGGGCCGTCGGGCAGGAAGCCGCCGGTGCGCGCGGCGCCGACGGCGTGCGTGAGCACCCGCGCCGGGTCGGCGGAGGCCGCGCGGACGCCGGTGCCGTCGAGCAGCGGGCGCACCCGGTCGTCCCCGGCGACGAACAGCCGGGCCGCGGCGGCGATGTAGGTGGCCCCGGCCCGGTGCTGCTGGTCCGCGGTCAGGCGGGTCCTGGTACCGGGGGAGCAGACCGGATCGCGCTGGTCCGGGTCGTCGTAGAAGTCGTCCTCGGCCGGCGCCTGCGCCTTGCCCGGGGTCCACTCGGTGTTGAAGAAGTTGTGGTCGGCGCCGACCACGTACACGGCGCTGTGCAGGGCGGTGCCGCGGCTGACGCCGCGGGTGCCGTCGGCGTACACCTCGCCCTGCAGGTCGGAGACGTCACCGTCGCAGCCGGGCAGGATCGTCGCGGACGGCACGTCGGCGACCGGATTCTGGCCGAAGACCGTCGGGCCGATCAGCACGGTGCCGCTGATGTGCCAGCGGGTGCGGCCGTGGTAGCCGTCCTGGTCGGCGGGCGGGGGGTAGAGGCTGTCCATCGCGGCCCGGTTGACGCCCTCGCCGCCGCGTGAGTGCCCGACGAGCAGGACGCGCGACAGGTCGGCCCGGGGCGCGCGGCGTACGGCGTCCGGTGCCGAGGCCGGGCGCGCGGCCCAGTCGGCCCAGTCGGCCAGGTGCTGCCGGACGAGCGAGGAACGGGCCTGGGCGCCGCCGTCCTCGGCCGCCCAGTCCTGCCCGTTGATGCCGTTGGCCGAGATCGACACCGTCACGTAGCCCTGGGAGGCCAGCAGCCTCTGGTCCTGGAGGTAGCCGCGGTAGCTCGGGATGGGCAGCGTCCCGGCCGGGCAGGGCCAGTCGCCGGGGACCTCGTCGGTGTGCGGCTTGTAGCACGTGGCGTGGCGGCCGTGCAGGAACAGCGCGAGCGGGCGGCGGCCGGTGGCACCCTGCGGCGCGACCACCACGGCCCGCATCTCCACGGGGTCGGCGAAGCCGGGCAGCCGGACCGACTTGAGCTGGTACTCACCGCTCGTGGTGCGGTACGGGCCCGGCTTGCCCGGGTCGACCTTGCTCGCGGGGAGCGGGGCGGGCGGCTGAGCCGCGGCCAGGGCGCCGCGGCCGGGCGTGTGCGCGGCGCCGCCGGCACCCTCGGCGTCCAGCCTGCGGCCGGCCGCGCGTACTTGAAGTCCCTTCAGCTCCTTCACATCCTGCGCTCGTGCCGTGTCCAGGCCGAGCCGGAACGTACGGCCGTCCCCGCCGGGCCGTGGCCGGCCGAGCAGCCGGTCGCCCGCGTAGAACTCGACGCGTGCGTCGCCCATGGGCACCGCGGTGCCCGAACGCCACTCCAACTGCCGTGACGTGCCGGAGCCGGTGACGCGCCATCCGGGCGGAAGCCCGGTGTCGCCGTCGACGGCTGCCGTGAACGGCCGTGCGGCGGGCGGCTGCCGGTCCGGCGCCGCCTGCGCTGCCGCGGGCGCCGCCCCCGCCATGGCGAGCAACGCCACGGCGGTGACCCCTATTCGCCGGGCACGGATCAATGGTCCCCTCCTCGGAACACGGACTTCCTCCGCTGCATGAACTCGGGCGCCCCGGCTGTCCCAGGGGCCACTGACGTCCCGGAGGACGGCGCCTGAGTGCTGTGGGTTGCCTGTGCGTCGCAGGTGAGCGGCGGCAGCGGCATGATCACGCCAGTCGGCCCGCCCGGCCGTGACGTCCACGCCTCGCCGGTCGTTCCTGGGACGAGAGGGCTGAACAGGAACGAAGAAGACCGAGTGGACCGAGTGGGACCGAAGAGGGCGGAAGGCGGCTGAAGGCGCGAGAGGGCGGCGCGAACCGGAAGAAGCCGTGCGAGAACACAGGAAGTCGAGATGGCGGAGCTGAGGCCGTGAGGGCGCCGGCGGTGTGTGGCCGGGCCGCGGGGGAGTGGCTGAGCGCCCGTGCGGGCCGGTGCCTGGCCGGGTCCCTCGCGCTGTACGTGCTGACCGCGCTCCTGTCCCCGGCCGATCCCCTGGACCTGCGGGTCTACCGCACGCTCGCGCCGCACGTGCTCTCGGGCGGCCTCTACGACCACGTGGTGCGCACCGGGCCGCCCATCCCCGAACTGCCCTTCACCTACCCGCCGTTCGCCGCGCTGGCCCTGCTGCCGCTGGCGCACCTCCCCTGGACGGCGGCGATCGCCCTGTGGCGGGCCCTCTCCCTCGCCGCCGTGCTCGTCCTCACCGCGGGCGCCCTGCGACTGCTGTGCCCGCGCCCGGGGGGCCGCGTCCGGGACCGCGCGCTGCTGTGGGCCGCCGCCGGACCCTGGCTGGAACCGGTGCGCCACACCCTCGACCAGGGGCAGATCAACCTGCTGCTGGGCGCGGTCGTCGTGGGCGCGCTGGCGTTTCGCCGCGGCGCGGCCTGCCGGGGCATGGCCGTCGGGCTGGCGGCTTCCCTGAAACTGACGCCGGGCGTCGGCGGCCTGTACCTGCTGGCGACCCGTCAGTGGCGGGCCGCCCTCTGGGCGTTCGCCGCCGCGGTCGCGTCCGTCACGCTCGCCTGGTGCGTCGCCCCAGGTGAGTCGGCGCGCTACTGGTCGGTCCTCGTGACCGACACCCGGCGTGTCGGCCCGGTCGGGTCGGTGCGCAACCAGTCCCTGCGGGGCGCGCTCACCAGGCTGCTCGGACCGGACGTGACGGCCTCCGCGCTGTGGTGGACCGTGCTCGCCCTCGTCACCCTGGCGGCGGCCCGCGCCCTGCTCGCCGCGGTGCGGCGGGACGATCCGCTCGGCGCCCTCGTCACGGTGGAGCTGTACGGACTGCTGGTGTGTCCCGTCTCCTGGAGCCACCACTGGATCTGGTGCCTGCCCGCCATGATCTGGCTGGCGCACGGCCCGCACCGCGGGCGAGCGCTGAGCCGGGCGGCGCTCGCCGTGTGGGCGGCGGCCACCGGCGCCCGCCTGGTGCCGCGCCTGATCGGGGTCGAGGACGGGCTGCCCCGGTCCGGCCCGTACCCGCTGACGCTGGCCTGGCCGGGCTGCGTCTACGTCGTCTGCGCGGTGCTCACGCTCCTCGCGCTCGCCCTCGCGGTCCGGCCCGCCGAGGGCCCGGAGCGGGTGCGTGCCCCGGGGAGCGAGCCGTCCTCGGCCCGGACGGACGGTTCGCTGCTGCCCTGACGGCGCCAGGGCACGGGCGTACGGCGCCGGGTGTCCGGGCGCGCGGGTGCCGCCCGGGCCCGGCCGGGGTCAGCTCCAGGCGCGGTACGGCTCGTCGACGAGCTGGAAGACCGGCTCGCCGCGGACCGGATCCTGTGCGGTGGTCAGCCGGACCCGGTCGCCGCCGTGGATGCCGATGAGCGGGCCCGTCACCCGGCCGCGCACGACGAAACCCTCGCTCATCTCTATCAGGGACACATTGCGCGCGGCGGGTGTGTTGCGGTGCACCACCGTGGAGTGCCGGACCGTGCCGGTGCCCTCACTGTGCTCGGTGCGCAGCTCGCTGCCGCGGCACACCGGGCACAGCAGCCGGTGGTACATGGCCGTGCCGCACCAGGCGCAGCGCTGGAAGCAGAGCGCTTCGCGGCCGCCGGAGCCGGGTTCGAGCAGGCCGGTGGCGGAACCGGCGGCCGGACGCGTCGCGTTTCCTGAAGCGTGGTACACGCTGGTCAACTCCCTGCACTGGGCCGGAATCCCGCGTGCGCGGGGCACCCGTGCACGCCTGTGCCCGGTCGCCGTGCCACCGTGCACGGCGACAGGCTATGGCACTGAGTGCCAGACGTAAAGGCACTGGGTACCGTCATCCGGTGGGGGAGCGGCCCGGAGGGTCCTCGGCGAACGCCGACTCGACCTCCCGTACCACCTGCCACAGGGGTGTTCCCCGCCGGGCCAGGACGACGACCACGTCCCCTGCGCCCCGGGCCTCTGCCCCGCCCGCAGGGCAGGCCGAGGGGCTGGCTGCGGGGCCGGCCGGGGCGGGGGCCGGGGCGGGCGCTGCGGCGGGTGCGAGGGGCGTGGGCGTGGGCGACGCGGCGGGTGCGTGGAGTGTGGACGGCGCGGCGGGAGCGGCAGGTGTGGTGCCGAAGACCTTCCGCACCTGGTCCAGCGCCCGGTCCACCGCCGCGCGCGCGTCCCCGCGCCCGCCCGAACGCAGCCAGGAGCGCAGGGCGTTGTTGTGCGCGGCGACCACCGAGGCGGCGATCATGTCCGCCCGCAGCGTGCCGTCGCCCCGCCCGGCGAACCGGTCGCGCAGATACCCGGCGAGGGCCCGCTCGTAGCGCCACACCACCGACAGCTCGTACGCCCGCAGTCCGGGCACCTGCCGGGTCAGCCGGTAGCGCTGCACCGAGAACGGCGGGTTCTCCGCGTACATCAGCAGCACCAGCCGGGCGGCGTCGCAGACCCGGCGCACCGGGTCGTCGTCCTGCCCGGAGGCGGCGAGGAAAGCCGTCATGTCGGCCAGGCACCGCTCGTGGTCGGGGAAGACCACGTCCTCCTTGGAGGGGAAGTAGCGGAAGAAGGAACGCCGTCCCACCCCGGCGAGGGCCACGATGTCGTCCACGGTGGTCTGTTCGTAGCCGCGCTCCAGGAACAGCCGGAACGCCGCCGCCACCAGGGCGTCCCGCATGGGCGGCCGCGTGCTCGCCGCCCGCGCCTTCTCGCCGCGGCCGGGCGCCGCGCTCCTGGAGCTCATGGAGGGGAACGTAGCACCCCCTGACCGGCGCGACGGCACTCGGTGCAGGCTCTGGAGGGAACTCAGTTCCCTCTGATCGGCCCGGCTGCCGGACGGCAGGCTCTTCGCGGGTGAGCGGGTGAGCGGGTGAGCGGGTGAGCGGGTGAGCGGACCCGGGGTGTGCTGGGCCGGTGTCATCCGGACGGACGCGCGGTGCACGGGCGCGGCGCGGGGAAGTGGTAGGGCATGAAGGGCTTGGACGCGTTCGCCGACCGGTTGGACCCCGACATGTACGTGGTGACGGCCACCGCGGACGGAGAGCGGGCGGGCTGCCTGGTCGGGTTCGCCTCGCAGTGTTCCATCGGCCCGCCCCGGTTCGTGGTGTGGCTCTCCAAGGCGAACCGGACCTTCCGGGTGGCCCGGCGGGCGGACCGGCTCGCCGTGCACGTGCTGACCCGGGAACAGCACGCGCTGGCCGAACTGTTCGGCGGGCACACGGGCGACGACGGCGTGGACAAGTTCGCCCACGTCCGCTGCACGGCGCGGGAGGACGGCGCCGTCGTCCTCGACGACGCGCCCGCCTGGTTCGTCGGACGCGTCCTCCTGCGCACCGACGCCGGCGACCACGTGGGCTTCGTACTCGACCCGGTGGACTCCGGCGCCCGCGGCGCCCCGGCCGGACCGCTGCTGCGCCTGTCGGACGCGCTCGACATCTCCCCGGGTCACCCCGCCGACTGAGAGCGGTGGCTACGCCGGTTCCCCCGGCGCGCGGATGTCCAGGACGCAGACGTCGTCGCGCCGTTCGCCCTCCAGCATCGCGGTCAGCAGCGGTACGAGGGAGCCGGGGGCCCCGGCGTGGTGGGCGCGTGCGGTCCGGGCGAGCCGTTCCAGGCCCCGGTTGATGTCCTCGCCGGGCCGCTCGACCAGACCGTCGGTGTAGAAGAGCAGCCGGTCCCCGGGCTCCAGCAGGCACTCGGCCTCCTCGAAGACCGGTGACTCCGTCGCGCCGAGCAGCACACCGGGCGGACGCCGAAGGTAGCGCGGCTCGCCCCGCCGCAGCAGCAGCGGTGGCAGATGGCCCGCCTGCGCCCAGACGAGCCGCCGCTCGGCCGGGCGGTAGCGCCCCAGGACGAGGGTGGCGGTGCCCTTGGTGTCACGGGAGTGCAGCAGCAGCGTGTTGAGGCGGGCCAGCGCGCCGGTCAGCGACGAGCCGGTGAAGAGCATGCCCTTGGCGGTGAACCGGAGCTGCGCCATGGTGGCGACCGCGTCGATGCCGTGCCCGGCGACGTCACCGACGACGAACAACGCGTCCCCGTCCGGCAGTTCGATCGCGCTGAACCAGTCCCCGCCGACGTGGGTCCCGCTCTCCGCGGGCAGATAGGCGACGTCGACCTGAAGCCCGGCCAGGCGTACCGGGCGGCGCGGCAGCGGCAGCAGCGCGTGCTGCAACCGTCCCGCCAGCGTCCGCTCGGCCCGCAGGATCCCGTCCTGCGCGAGCATCGTCCGCTCGCTCTCCACCAGGGCCAGCTCCGCGCTGCGCTGCGCGGTCAGGTCCTGGACGAAGCCGTGGACCTCGGCCGGCGCGCCCGTGGCGTCCGGGACGGCCTCGGCGACAGCCCGCAGGTGCCGCACACCGGCCGTCGTCCTGATCCGGAACGGCACGTCGCACGACGTGCCCCCGGCGAGCAGCGCCCGCACGGCGCGGCCGAGTGCCGGTGCGTCCTCCGGCAGCGCGAGGCCCGGCAGCTCGGCCAGCGGGACCGGCCCGAGCCCCGGGTCGCGGTCGCACAGCAGGTACACCTGCGGCGACCAGGCCGCCTCGTCGGTGACCAGGTTCCAGGTGGCCCAGCCGAGACGGCCGAGACGCTGGAGGTCGGCCAGGCGCTGCTGCTGCCGGTCCGAGGTGGCGTACCGCAGCCAGGTCACCACCAGGGCGTCGCCCAGCCGGGCGGCCCGCACCGAGTACGTGGACAGTCCCGGCCCACACGCGCCCGCCTCCTGCTGCGCGAACGGCTCGCTCTCGTAAGGCTCGCCGGTCTCCAGCACGCTCAGCCAGCCCCTCTTGAGCGGCTCCTCGGCGGCGGCCGGCCAGCATTCCAGGAACCGCCGCCCGACCAGGTCCTGCCCAGCGCCGCCGAGGACCCCGGCGGCCTGCGCGGTGGCGGCGTCGACGCGGTAGTCCTCGACGTCGCCCGCGGGCGACCGCACGGGGGTGAGCAGCAGCGCCGCGCCGGGCAGGGCCTCGAACAGGGCCCGTGCCGCCGCCCTCGCCCCGGCCTGTGGCTGTTCCGGCCGCCGCCCGAAGTCGCGCAGGCGGGCCGCGCAGAGCCAGGAGACGCCGCGCAGCAGTTCCCGGGCGTGCGGAGCGAACGGACCTTCGCGGGTGCGCAGCACGCCGAGGGCCACGTCGCCGTGGTCCGCCCCGGGCACGGGCAACCAGGCGCGCGAGGGCCGGCGCTCGCCCGGGTGGCCGACCCGTGGGCGCACCGCGGCGTCATCGTCCAGCCAGCGCGGCTCGCCGGCCACGAGGGCGTCCACGGCGGCACCCCCGTCTTCGGCAGGCATGTGCCGCCACCGCTCGGCCGGTGCGCCGTCCGTCGCCGCGTACCCGATGGGCACCGGCGCGCCCGCGGGCTGTCGCCGGCAGAGCATCACGGCGTCCGCGCCGACGGGCGCCGCGAGGTGCTCCAGCAGGCACACCGCGAGTTCCTGGGGCGATTCCGCCTGGGCCAGAGCCCGGCCCAGTTCGGCGAGGACGGCGACGCCGTCGGCCTCGCCGGCGCCGGTGGCATGGCTCAGCGGGGGCACCAGGGTGCCCAGCGTGATCCGGCACTCCTCCACCAGCGTGCGGCGCGCGGCCTTGGCCCGTCGCAGCAGATCCTCGTGGGCGGCCTCGGGGGAACAGCCGGTCAGCGCCATCAGCGCCCCTTTGGCCCGCTCGACGACGGCCGCGGCGTCCGCCGCCTCGTGCCGCCGGTCGGCCTCGGCCTGCCGCCGGTCGGCCTCGGCGTGGCCCGCCTCGGTGCGCGGGGGCCCGGCCACCCCTTCGGCCGGCGCCGCCGCCTCGGGTACGGCGCCGGGCTCCGCGGGGGGCACGGATTCACCGGTCACGCGACGAGCATCGCACATGTGGACCTGTCCGATCCCGGTCTGATCACATACTTCTCGGGGCCGTGCATCGCGGGGGGCTTCCCGGTGCGAGGGGCGACGGGGTCCGGTGGGGGCGCCGGTCCTCAGCGGCCCGCGCCGCGCTCCATCAGGGCCTCGGTCACGGCCCGTACGCTGCGCGCGATGTGCTGGAGTTGCAGGAGTTCCCCGGCGTAGAGCTTGATCGTGTGTTCGATCACGGACTCGGGCAGACCCAGGCGGGGCAGGTCGGCGCGCGCGGTCTGCAGGGCGGTGCGGGCCACCCGGACCTCCTGCTGGACCTGTATCTGCGCGTGGCGGGCGAGCAGCACGGGGTGGCGCAGCAGGGCGGGATAGCTGCCGTAGCGGGCGGGGACCAGTTCGCGCAGCCACCTGGTCGCCGAACGCTCCCAGTCGTAGCTGCCGGGTGTCTTGACCTGGCAGGGCCAGTCCGGGCCGACGCGCGTGGTCGTCACAGGCATGATCATCGCTTCCGGGTGTGCGGCGTCGTGGAGGGCGGGGCGGTGCGTGGGCCGCCGGGCCGCGATCCGTGAGCAGTATTTATATATGCCATCCGCTTTGCAAGGCGTATGAAAACATTCATGCCCGGATTGGGGTGGCCGATCCTCTTACGCTCCGACCACTGCCGCGCGCACCGACCCCAAAGGCCGCGGGCGGCCACGCCGCGCTTCCGGGGGGGTCCCGTCATTCCTTGAGGAAGAACTGGTGCTGGTCGGCGATCTGCTCGTACTTCTCCAGCCGGGCCTGGGTGCGCTCGGGGTCGGCGTCCGTCATGGCCTGCAGCAGGGCCGCGCAGACGATGCCCGGCGCGGCGTAGGAGTCGAAGACCAGCCGGGAACCCGTGCCGGTGGCGAAGGTGACGTCGGCCTCGTCGGCGACCGGGCCCAGCGCCAGATCGGTGATCAGGGCCACCTTGAGTCCGGCACCGCGGGCGACGCGGACGGCGGTCAGGGTCTCGTGCGCGTGCCGTGGCAGGGAGAAGGCCAGCACCCAGGTCCCCCCGGCCTCACGGGACTGCAGGAGAGCGTCGTAGGCGACGCTGCCGCCGAGCGTCACCAGCCGCACGTCCGGGTGGATGCGCCGGGCGGCGTACGCGAAGTACTCGGCGAGCGAGACCGAGATGCGCAGCCCCAGCACGGTCAGCGGCGCCGACCGCGACAGTTCGCGGCCGACGGTGATCACCCGCTCCGGGTCGGCCAGGTCCCGGCGCAGGTTCTCCAGGTTCTCGATCTCGGCGTCGACCGCCGCCTGCAGTTCGTTGCCCCGGTCCTCCTCGACCGTGCCGGGGCCGCCCGCGAGGGTCCTGAGCGCGATGGACTGGAGCTTCTCCCGCAGCGCCGGGTACCCGCTGAAGCCGACCGCGCCCGCGAACCGCGTCACCGAGGGCTGGCTGACACCCACCCGGTCCGCCAGTTCGGTGATCGGGAGGAAGGCCGCCTCCGCGATGTTCTCGATCAGGTACTGGGCGATGCGGCGCTGCCCGGGAGACAGCTGGGGCCCGTCGAAGAGCGCCCTGAGCTGCGAGGCCGGTGCGGCCTCGGCCTGCCCGGCCGACCTGCCCGAGGTGATGGCGGACGCCTGCGCGCGAGCCTGCTGCGGCGATGGCACCGAGGCGCCTCCTTTGTCTCCCACAGCGCTTCAACATAGCTCACTCAGTGTCATGGGCGGTGCTCGCGCGAGGGGACCCGGACACGGCGTGAGCCCCGCCCGCCGGCCGGCGGGCGGGCGGCGGCAGGACCCTGGAGCGGTCGGGCAGGACCGCCGCCGGGACGACCAGATCCGCGCGCGGGCGGGTGGTCGCCACCAGGTCCGCGTTGCGCCGGTCGGTGCCCCGCACCCAGGCGACGGCCTCCTCGTGGCCCTTGCCGAACTCCTCGTGCCGGGCGACGAGACGGCGCACGCGCTCCTCCTCGTCGAGGTCGCAGAACCACACCTCGTCCAGTTGCGCACGCACCCGCGCCCAGGGGCCGGTGTCCAGCAGCAGGTAGTTGCCCTCCGTCACCACCAGCCGGGCCGACGGCGGCACCGGGACCGCGCCCGCCAGCGGCTGTTCGAGGACGCGTTCGAAACCGGGCGCGTAGACGGTCTCGGCATCGCCGGCGCCGTACCCGGTGTACTCCTCGCGCAGCCGCCGCAGCAGCGCCGCGTACCCCGCCGCGTCGAAGGTGTCCGGCGCGCCCTTGCGGCTCCGCCGTCCGAGTCGGTCGAGTTCGGCGTCGGCGAGGTGGAAGCCGTCCATCGGGACGTGCGCGACCCAGGGGTCACCCGCGTCGTTCAGGGCCCGCACCAGGTGCTCGGCCAGGGTCGACTTGCCGGCCCCGGGGCTGCCCGCGATGCCGAGGACGGCGCGGTGCCCGTCGCGCGGGAGGGCGCGGGCGCGGTCGAGGAGGTCGTCGAAGGTCAGCGGCACACGCGCCAGTGTGTCACCGTACGGAGAGTCGCACGGAGCGTCGTGCGGGGATCCGTCGTGCGGGGATCCGTCGCGCGGGGATACGTCGCGCGGGGATACGTCGTGCACGGAGCCGTCGTGCACGGAGCCGTCGTGCACGAAGCCGTCGTGCACGGAGGAGCCGTCGTCCACGCGGCCGTACGGAGATCCGGGCGAAGTGCGTCCGATGTGGCGTGCGACACCCCGTCAACGCCGTGTCGTGGGGAAGGGTGCCTGTATGACAGAGCTCGGTCTGCCCGAAGAAATTGTGGCCTGCCTCTTCGATCTCGACGGGGTCGTCACCAAGACGGCGGTGGTGCACGCGGCCGCCTGGAAGGAGACGTTCGACGCGTTCCTGCGCGAGCGGGACGGCGCGGACTACCGTCCCTTCGACGCGGTCGCCGACTACGACGAGTACGTCGACGGGCGGCCCCGCGCCGACGGGGTGCGCACCTTCCTCGCCTCCCGGGGCATCGAACTGCCCGAGGGGACCCCCGACGACCCGCCGGACGCGCCGACCGTCAACGGCGTCGGCAACCGCAAGAACCAACTCGTCCTGGAGAAGATCCGCACCGAGGGCGTGGAGGCCTACGACGGCACCCTGCGCTACATCGCGGCGGTGCGGGCAGCGGGCCTGAGGACCGCGATCGTGTCCTCCAGCGCCAACACCGTCGACGTGCTGCGCTCCATCGACGCCGAAGGCCTGTTCGACGTACGCATCGACGGAGTGGTCGCCCGCGAGCGCGGACTCCCCGGCAAGCCGCACCCGGACACCTTCCTCGCCGCCGCCCGCGACCTCGGCGTGGAGGCGGCCCGGGCCACCGTCTTCGAGGACGCCCTGGCCGGCATGGACGCGGGCCGCTCGGGCCGCTTCGGGTACGTGGTCGGCGTCGACCGCGTCGGGCAGAAGGACGCCCTGTACGCGCACGGCGCCGACGTCGTCGTGGAGGACCTCGCCGAACTCCTCGCCCGAAGGGGACCTGCCGGTCAGGGAGGTGCCGCGTGATCACCCACCGTTCCTACGCCGTCGAGCCGTGGACCGTGCGCGAGACGGAGCTGAGCCTGGACGTGCTCGCCCAGAGCGAGTCGGTCTTCGCCCTCTCCAACGGCCACGTCGGCTGGCGGGGCAACCTCGACGAGGGCGAACCGCACGGCCTGCCCGGTTCCTACCTCAACGGCGTCTACGAGGTGCACCCGCTGCCGTACGCGGAGGCCGGCTACGGATATCCCGAGTCCGGCCAGACCGTCATCAACATCACCAACGGCAAGGTGCTGCGGCTGCTCGTCGACGACGAGCCGTTCGACCTGCGCTACGGCCGGCTCGTCTCCCACGAGCGCGTCCTGGACCTGCGCGGCGGGATGATGGAGCGGACCTGTGAATGGATCTCCCCGGCCGGCACCCGTATCCGGGTGCGCTCCACCCGGATGGTCTCGCTCAGCCAGCGCTCCATCGGCGCCATCGCCTACGAGGTGGAGCCGGTCGACTGCTCGGTCCGCGTCGTCATCCAGTCCGAACTCGTCGCCAACGAGCAACTGCCGCAGGCCAACGGCGACCCGCGCGCGGCGATGGCCCTGCAGGCCCCGCTGGAGCCGGAGGAGGACTTCGCCTCCGGCAACCGGCTGCGGCTGGTGCACCGCACCCGGCGCAGCGGGCTGCGCGTGGCGGTGGCCGCCGACCACGTCGTCACCGGCCCCGAGCGCACCACGACCGGCAGCGAGAGCCACCCGGACCTCGCCCGGCTGACGGTCGCCTCCGTCCTGGAACCCGGGCAGAAGCTGCGGGTGGAGAAGCTCGTCGCCCACGGCTGGTCCGGCACCCGTTCGCGGCCCGCGATGAGCGACCAGGTGGACGCCGCCCTCGCCGCCGCCGCGCACGGCGGCTGGACGGCCCTGGCCGAGGAACAGCGGGCGTACCTGGAGGACTTCTGGGCGCGCGCGGACGTCGAGGTGGACGGTGACGAGGAGATCCAGCAGGCCGTGCGGTTCGCCCTCTTCCACGTGCTGCAGGCGGGCGCCCGGGCCGAGGAGAGGGCCATCCCCGCCAAGGGGCTGACCGGTTCGGGCTACGACGGGCACGCCTTCTGGGACACAGAGATGTTCGTGCTGCCGCTGCTGACCTACACCTCGCCGAACGCCGTGGCCGAGGCGCTGCGCTGGCGGCAGAACACCCTGCCCGCCGCCCGGGAGCGCGCCGCCCAGCTGGGGCTGCACGGCGCCGCGTTCCCCTGGCGGACCATCGAGGGCGAGGAGGGCTCGGCGTACTGGCCCGCCGGCACCGCCGCCTTCCACGTGAACGCCGACATCGCGCACGCCGTGGTGCGGTACGTGGCCGCCACGGGCGACACGGACTTCGAACGCGGCACCGGGATGGAACTGCTGGTGGAGACCGCCCGGCTGTGGCGTTCGCTCGGCCACCACGACCACCGGGGCACCTTCCACATCGACGGTGTCACCGGACCCGACGAGTACAGCGCGGTCGCCGACGACAACACGTACACCAACCTGATGGCCCGGGCGAACCTGCGCGCCGCCGCCGACGTCGTCGAGCGCCACCCGAAGGAGGCCGAGCGGCTCGGCGCCGACGACGAGGAGAGCGCCGCCTGGCGGGACGCCGCCGAGTCCATGAACATCCCGTACAACGCGGAACTGCGGGTGCACGAGCAGAGCGCGGGCTTCACCCGCTACCAGCGCTGGGACTTCGCCTCCACCCGCGCCGACCAGTACCCGCTGATGCTGCACTTCCCCTACTTCGACCTCTACCGCAAACAGGTGGTCAAGCAGGCGGACCTGGTGCTGGCCATGTACACCTGCGGCAGCGAGTTCGACGAGGAGCACATCGCCCGCAACTTCGCCTACTACGAGCCGCTGACCGTGCGCGACTCCTCCCTCTCGGCGGCCGTGCAGGCGGTCATCGCCGCGCAGGCGGGCTTCCTGCGCCTCGCCTACGACTACGCGTCCGAGGCGGCCCTGATGGATCTGGAGGACCTGGAGCACAACACCCGCGACGGGCTGCACATCGCGTCGCTGGCCGGCACCTGGATGGCGCTGGTGGCGGGCTTCGGCGGCACCCGGCGGGCCCGCGACACCCTGGAGTTCGCGCCCCGCCTGCCGGAGCGGTTCAGCCGGCTGGCCTTCAGCATGCTGTTCCGGGACCGCCGGCTGCGCGTGGAGTTCACCCAGGAGACCGCCACGTACACCCTGCTGTCCGGACCGCCGCTGACGGTCCGCCACCACGGCGAGGCGGTCCCGCTCCAGCCGGACACGCCCGTCACCCGCCCGGTCCCGCAGCCCCGGCACCTGCCGGCCCCGGACCAGCCCCTGCACCGCAGGCCCGGAGCGCGCTGACCGGGCACGCCGCGCCGCCGATGCCGGTCGCTCGGCCGCCCGGGTTCAGGCGAGGCCGAGCGGCAGGAGGCGCAGCAGGTCGTCGGTGGCGTCGGCGGCGCCGAGGACCGGCAGGGCGCCGAGGGCGAGCACCGCGGCGGCGACCGGCCACAGGGGCGGCGGCGGCGCCGAACGCAGGGCCGCGATCCGGCGGGTGACGGCGCGGTCGGTGAGGGGCAGCGTGCCGGCCGGCCCGGCCGCCCGGCCGGCCGTGAGGGCCGCGCGGGCCAGCGCCCGCGCGGTGGCGGTGCGGTCGCCGACCGCAGCCGCGGCCCGCTCGTCCGCCCAGCGCTCGACGAGGAAGGCGACCGTGGGGCGCACCCGGCCGAGCAGCGGGTCGGCTGCCACAGCCAGCGTCACGGCGGTCACCAGCCGCGCGTGCCGGTGGGTGAGGTGGGCGCGTTCGTGGGCGAGCAGCACCCGGCGCTCCTGGGGCCGCAGCGCGCCGAGCATCGCGGCCGTCACCAGGATCCGGCCGGGGGAGCCGGGGATGGCGAACGCCCGCGGCACGGGCGAGGCGGCCACGATCAGTTCGGTCTCCCCGGGGTGCCCCGCGCACAGCCGCCGCAGCGCCCGGCGGGTGCCGAACTCGCCGCGGACGGCGCGCCCCAGCCGGATGCCGACGGCCACGAGGGCCAGGCAGGCCAGGACCCCGATCACCTCGGGAACCGGCTCCGGCAGGCGGCGGCCGTCCCCGCCGGAGCGCGCGAGGAACGCGGGCGCGTCGCCGGCGAGGGTGAGGGCGAGCAGCGCGAGGGACCAGACGGTCGCGCCCGCGCTCCCCACGGCGGCGGCGGTCAGCACGCGCGCGGCCGGCGCGGGGGCCACCCGGCGGCCGACCGCGGGGCTGATCACCGAGAGCAGCACGGACAGTGCCGGGGGGATGTAGACGTCGATCCTCATGCGGGTCCTCCCGCCAGCAGCTCGCGCAGGGCCCGCTCCTCCTCGGCGCTCAGCCCGGTCACGAACTGCTGCAGCGCCGCGATCGGATCGGGACCGCGGTCCAGGGCCTCGTGCATGGCCTGGGCGGTCAGCTCGGCGGCGTTCTTCGCCGGCCGGTAGGCGCCCCGCCGCCCGTCGACCTCCCGCAGCACCAGCCCCTTGTCCCAGAGCCGTTTGAGGATGGTGTGCACGGTGTTGTAGGCCAGGTCGCCACCGATCTCCAGCTGGATCTCGGCCGGGGTCAGCGGGCGCTCCGTGGACCACAGTGCGGCGAGGACCTCGCTCTCCAACTCGCCCGGACTGCGCCGTTCCGTCCTGCCGTGAGGCCCTCTGCCAGCCATGCCCTCAACCTTACAGCGCGTAGGGATGTCGGGTGTCCGGCGGTGTCCCGCCCGGCGAAGCGCCCCGAGCCGGGTTAGCTTGTCCTTGGTCCTCGACCTGTCCGTGAACCGCAGATCCGAACACTTTCCTCATCTTTTGGGCTTTTCCATACGAGTTCGCCGATTCTTTCCGTGATGTTTTCCCGACGATTCCCTGACGTCCTGCCCGACTCCCGCACCCGTCCCGCACACTGTGGAGTCAGAAACCCTACCGTGCGTAGGGATGAGGGGTGGAGATGGCCGACAACACGCACGCCATACTCGCCGGATACCGGCGTCCCGCACCGAGGGCGGGTGACGGCCGGGCGCGCCGCCGGGGCGACCCACCGGTCGCGGCGGTGGCCGCCGCCTTCACCCTCGCCCAACTGCTCCTGGTACGCCCCGCGATGGGCCTCGGCTGGGACGAGACCGTCTACGTCAGCCAGGTCAGCCCGCACGCACCGGCCGCCTTCTTCAGCGCCCCCCGGGCCCGCGGCGTCTCCCTGCTGGTCGCCCCCGTCGCCTCCTGGTCGTCCTCCACCGTGCTGCTGCGCGTCTTCCTCGCCCTGCTGTCGGGCCTCGCGCTGTACCTGGCCCTGCGGGTGTGGCGCGACCACTTCCCCGCCCGCGTCCGCGCCCTCGCCGGCGCCCTCTTCGCCTCCCTGTGGGTGACTCTCTTCTACGGCCCGCAGGCCATGCCCAACTACTGGGTCGCCGTCGGCGCGCTCGCCTGCGCGGGCTGCTTCGTGCGCGCCCGCGCCGACCCGCAGGACCGCGCCGCCCTCGCGGGCCTGGCCGGCACCGCCGCCCTCATGGCGCTGATGCGTCCCATGGACGCGGTCTGGGCGGTGCTCCCGCTGCTGGCCCTCGCGCTGCCCGGCCGCCACTTCAAGCCGCTCATCGCCCTCCTGGCCGGACTGGCCGCGGGCTCCGCCGAGTGGATCGCCGAGGCCTACGCCGACTACGGCGGCCCGCTGCGGCGGCTCGCCGACGGCTCCGCCATCCAGGGCGGCCTCGGCTGGCACTTCGCAGTGACCGACCAGCTGCGCAGCCTGGGCGGCCGGACCCTGTGCCGCCCGTGCACCGGAGCGCTGCCGAACCCCCTGGTCACGGCCTGGTGGTACGCCCTGCCGGTCCTCGCCCTCCTTGGGCTGCTGTGCGCCCGGCGCGCCCGGCGCAGCGGTCCCACGCTGGTGGCGCCGGCCTGCGCCGCCACGGCGGCCTTCCCCTACCTGTTCCTGATCGGATACGCCGCGCCCCGCTTCCTCCTGCCCGCCTACGCCCTCCTCGCCCTCCCGGTCGCCGACGCCGTCGCCCACCTCGTCACCACGCCACAGGGCCACTGGCGGCCGGTCGCCCTGAGCGTCGCCGTCCTGGCCCTGGCCGTGCACCTCGCCGTCCAGTACGCGGTCCTCGACCACACCGTCACCCGCACCACCGACGACCGCCGCGCCTGGAACCGCACCGCCGCGGCCCTGCACGGCCTCGGCGTCCGCCCGCCCTGCCTGCTCACCGGGGAGGAGGCCCTCCCCATCGCCTTCTACGCCGGCTGCGGATCCGCGGCGACGGACGGCCCCAACGCCAACTCCACACGCACCGCCATCGAGGAGACCGCACGGCGCATCCCGGTCGCCACGCTCGCCCCCGCGGGCGCCTCCCCGCCCGCCTACGCCCGCGGCTGGCCCGTCCACCGGCTCGGCGACCTGCTCCTGTACGTCGCGCCGACGGCGCAGAAGGGCCCCGCCACATGACCTCCCCGCTGCTCACCCGTCCCGCCGTCCTGCGCCGCCGGACCTGGTGGCACACCGGGGTCATGCTCGCGGTCCTGCTGTGCGCCGCCTACCTCGGGCAACGGCACTGGCCCGTGGTCGAGTCCGGCGCCGACAGGCTCGCCGTCGCCGACCAGGGCTGGCTGCTGGTGGGCGCGAGCGCGGCCATGGCCACCTGGGGGTGCGCGGCCCTGGCCCAGCAGGGAGCCGTGGCCGAACGGCTGCCCCGCACCCGGCTCGTCGCCGCCCAGTTCGCCGCCTCTGCCGCCAACCACGTCCTGCCCGCGGGCCTGGGCGCGGGCGCCGTCAACCTGCGCTTCCTCATGCGCTTCGGGCTGCCCGCCGCACGTGCGGCCGGCGCCCTCGCGGTCAAGGCCGCCGCGGGCGCGCTGGCCCGGTCAGCCCTGATCGCCGTCCTCGCCGCGGCCTGCCCGGGGGTGCTGCGCCTCCCGCACGTCCCCGTCACGGCGGTGGCCGGCGTCCTGGCCGTTCTCGTCCTGGTCGCGGTGGTGCTGCGCGGCCCGCTGCGGTCCCGGTGCGCCCGCGTGGCCGCGACGGTGGGCGCGGACATCCGGGCCGTGCACTCCCGGCCCCAGCGGGCCGCCGCGCTGTGGGGCGGCTCGCTCGCCTTCGCCGCCGCGCACTCCCTCGTCCTGATCGCCGTCGTCGAGGCCGTAGGGCTGCCCCTGCCCCCGGCCCGGGTGGCACTCCTCTACCTCGCCGCGAGCAGCGCCGCCGCCCTGCTTCCCACGCCCGGCGGACTGGGCTCCCTGGACGCCGCGCTCGCCTTCGCCCTGACCACCTCGGGCGCCCCGGCCGCGGCGGCGGCCTCCGCCGTCCTCGGCTACCGGCTCCTGACGGTCTGGCTGCCCCTGGTGCCGGGCCTGCTGGTGCTGGGCGTCCTGATCCGCCGCCGGGCGGTGTGAGGCCGGGCGAGTGCGGCGGGCGGGGGCGGGGGAGTGTGGTGCCGGGTGAGTGCGGCGGGCGGCGGCGGGGTGTGGTGCCCGGTGAGCGCGGGCGGTCGTGATGTGTGGGTTCGTCGCCCGGCAGCCCACGCCCGACTCACGCCGCGTGCGAGCGCCCCGCCCCGCCCGAAGGCTCCTGCGGCACGGCCTCCGCCGCCGTCCGGCCCGCGGCGCGCGTCGTCAGCGCGGCGACGAAGCGCGGGGGCAGCCACTTGACGGCCGCGCACAGGCACACGCCAAGCCAGCCCACGGCGAACAACCAGCCGCCGACGACGTCGGTGAACCAGTGCACCCCGAGATAGACCCGGGTCAGCCCCACGAGCGCGCCCCAGCAGCCGACGGCCAGGCACAGCGCCGTCCGGCCGCGCGGAGCGCGCAGGAGTATCGCGAGGACCACCAGGCCGGCGGTCACCGCCGACGTGGTCGTGTGCCCGGACGGGAAGGACCAGCCCGAGGCGTGCGTCGCCCAGTCCTGGTGCGGCGGACGCGGACGGGCGACCAGCTCCATCACCCCCTGGCGCGCGGCCTGCCCCACGGCCAGGCAGAAGACGCCGACGGCCGCCGCGGCCGTACGCTGCCGCGCCGTGCGGCCCAGGAGCGTCCCGGCGGCCAGCGCGACCAGCACGTACGGGACGACGCCCGTGCCCGTGGCGGTCAGCCCCCGCGCCACGGCCACCACCACCTCGGGACGGTGGCCGACCGACCAGGACAGCAGCGTCTGGTCCACCCCCAGCGGCGCGCCGTGCCCGCCCGCGGCGACCAGGGCGACCACGGTGAACGCGGCCCAGGCACCGAGCGCCGCACTGCCCGCGAAGTCCGCGGTGTCCCGGTGCCTCATGAGACCAGCAAGGGGCGCAGCCGGGTCGCCGCGATCCGCCGGGCCAGCTCTTGCGGACGGCGTACCAGCACCTTCATCACCACGAAGGCCACCAGCGCGCCGGCGGCGAGCCCGGCCAGCACGTCGTGCGGGTAGTGGGCACCGACCCAGACCCGGGAGAGTGCCATCGCGACGGCGGCCACCACGGCGATCACCCCGAGACGGCGCGACACGAAGAAGAGTGCCACCGCCGCCGCGGCGGCGATCGCCGCGTGGTTGCTGGGGAAGGACCAGTCGGTGGGCGCGGGACAGGCCTCCAGGGTGACCGCGTGCAGGGTCCGGCAGGGCCGCACCTCGTGCACGGCGAGCTTCACGAGCGAGTTCACCACGTAGGCGAGGACGACGACGACCGGCACCGCCAGTGCCGTCACGGCGGACGCGGCGTCCACGCGGCGCGCCCGCCACCAGCCCGCCGCCATCAGCACGGCGAACACCGCGAGCCCGTACGCCGACCACACCGAGACCGTGTCGTCGAACCACGCGGGGGAGCGGCGGGCCAGGTCCACCACGTCGGTGTAGAGCGAGCCGTCGACCGACGCGCCCGACAGGGCGAGCATCATCCGCGCGCCTCCCTGGTCTTCGCGGCGCGCCGGGAGCGCAGCACCTCGGCGGCGAGCGGGATCAGCGACACCACCACGATCAGCGCGATCACCGGGAGCAGGTACTTGTCGATGTTCGGCACCGACGAACCGAGCGCGTACCCCGCGAGGGTCAGGCCGAGGCTCCACACGAGACCGCCGGCCACCTGCCACAGCGTGAACGTCCGCACGGGCACGCCCAGCGCGCCGGCCATCGGGTTGAGCACGGTCCGCACCACCGGCACGAAGCGGGCCAGCACGATGGCCTTGGCGAACCCGTACCGCTCCAGGAGTTCCTCGGCGCGCCGGGCGCCCTCGTGCAGCCTGGACGAGCGACTGCGGGCGAGCAGGGCGCCCCCGGCCTTGCGGCCCAGCAGGTAGCCGCACTGCGACCCCGCGAGCGCGCCCACGGCGGCGGCGAGCAGCAGCGGGGCCAGCGACAGCCGCACCCCCCGGTCGGCGGTGCCCGTGCACAGCAGCCCCGCGGTGAACAGCAGCGAGTCGCCCGGGAGGAAGAAACCGACGAGCA
This sequence comes from Streptomyces sp. NPDC056160, assembly GCF_042268205.1. Classification (NCBI taxonomy): domain Bacteria; kingdom Bacillati; phylum Actinomycetota; class Actinomycetes; order Kitasatosporales; family Streptomycetaceae; genus Streptomyces; species Streptomyces sp. NPDC056160. Next base: position 6,430 of record NZ_JBHJUW010000060.1, on the reverse strand, counting down.
GTCCCGTCTCGGCGAACATCACCACCCCGACACCCAGCACGCCGAAGGCGGCCAGCAGCGACTGGGCGTCCAGCACGTTGACAGCGAGCTGTGACGACAGGAGCGGGGGTGCGATCATCGGCGCGGGCTCTTTCCGTCGGGGGAGGGCGGGACCGCGGGCACGCGTGGGGCGCCCGGGGCGGCGGCCGGGAGTGACTACAAATCTGTAGACCGTCTACTGCACTGTAGACGAAAACGACCGGGGCGGCGTTCCCGTGATCGTCCGGGCGGGTGAACCGGCGTGGAGGCCGGGTGAATCGGGCATCGAGGCCGGACGCGTCGGCGTCGAGGCCGGACGCATGGGCGCAGGCCGGGTGGCGGGGCCCGTGGATCGCCCTCGGTCCGTTGCGGTTTTGCCTTGCCATTGCCGCCCCATGACCTTTTGACTACATGCGTGTAGTCATGATGGGGTCCGAAGTAAGGCATGCCTTCGCTAACTCGGTCCCACCGTGGCCGGGGCGGTGTGCCGGGGAGGGCCGCACGGCATGTGGGACGACGCGTTTCCGAGCTTCCTGATCGGACTGCGGGAGGGACTCGAAGGCGGACTCATCGTCTCCATCCTGGTCGCGACCCTGGTCCGGGCCGGTGCCAGGTCCCGGCTGCCGCAGGTGTGGACCGGCGTCCTGGCGGCCGTCGCGCTCGCGCTCGGCTTCGGCGCCGTCCTCACCTTCACGGCTGCCTCCCTCTCGGCGACGGCGCAGGAGGCGTTCGGCGGCGCGCTCAGCGTGGTGGCCGTCGCCTTCGTCACGGCGATGGTCTTCTGGATGCGCCGTTCGGCCCGCAGCCTCTCCGGTGAGATCAAGCAGAAGGTGACCGGCGCGCTCGCCATGGGCGCGGGCATGCTGATCCTCACCTCCTTCCTCGCCGTGGGCCGCGAGGGCCTGGAGACGGCCCTGTTCCTGTGGACCACCGCACGCGCGGCCGGTGAGTCCGCCGGTCCGCTGGCCGGCGCCGGGATCGGACTCGTCCTGGCGGCCTGCCTGTGCTGGGGCCTGTACCGGCGGGTCCTGAAGATCAACCTCACCAAGTTCTTCACCGCGACCGGCGCCGTCCTGATCGTGATCGCCGCCGGCGTCCTCGGCTACGGCCTGCGCGACCTCCAGGAGGGCGGTGTCCTGCCCGGCTCCACCGCCTACGCCGTCGACCTGAGCGGCGGCATCGACGCGAGTTCCTGGTACGCCACCCTGGTCCAGGGCGTCCTCAACCTGACCCCGACGATGACCTGGGTCCAGGTCGTCGCCTACGTCGGCTACCTCGCCGTGGTGATGACCCTCTTCGTGCGGGGCGTACGCGCGAGCGGTGCGGGTGCGGGCAGCGCCCCGGCGAGCAGCCCGAAGCCGGCCGCCGCCGTCGCGCCGGCCGCGCCCTCCGCCGACCTCCCTGCCGCGCCCGCCGACCCGGCTGCCGCCACGTCCGACCGGGGGCCCGTGACGGGGACCCGCCCGGCACATTCGTCCGAGTCCGAGTCCGAGTCCGAGTCCGAGCCCAGCCCCCAGCCCGGGTCCGAGCCCGGGTCCGGTTCCGGGTCGGCCGCGCCCGCCGCCCCCGTGCGGCGCCGTCGCCCCGCCTGGGTCGTCCCGGTGGCCGTCGTCGCCGTGCCCGCGGTCGTGGCGGGACTCGTCGTGGCCCTCGGCCGGCCCAAGCCCGCCGGTGCGCAGACCGTCGCCGTCTCCGAGACGGAGTGCGGCAACGGCTTCACCGCACCGCGGACGGGCCGGCAGACCTTCCAGATGCACAACACCGGCTCGAAGACCTCCGAGGTCTACCTGATCGACCCGGCCAGCAACGCCGTCTACGGCGAGATCGAGGGGCTGGCCCCCGGCACCACCCGCGACCTGGTCGCCACCGTCGCGGGCGGCAGCTACGCCTGGCGCTGTGTGCCCACCGGCGGCAAGGCGGTCACCTCCAAGGCCGTGCGGGTGAGCGGCGGCGCGGGGGCCAAGGCGGTCGTCCCCGTCTCCGAGCAGGACCTGGCGGGCCCGCTCCGGCAGTACCGGCACTACGTCGACGCCGGCCTGGCCACCCTGGTCACCCAGACCGCCCGGCTGAACGACGACATCCAGGGCGGCCACCTGGACGCGGCCCGCGCCGACTGGCTGACCGCCCACCGCACGTACTCCTCCCTCGGCGCCGCCTACGGCACCTTCGAGGACTTCGACAAGAAGATCGACGGCAGGCCGGACGGCCTCGCGGGCGGCGTCGCGGACAAGGACTTCACCGGCTTCCACCGCATCGAGTACGGCCTGTGGCACGGGCAGGACGCCGGCCTGCTCAAGGCACCGGCCCGGCTGCTCGCCGCCGACGCGGCAGGCCTGCGCAAGGCCTTCCCCGGCCAGGACTTCGACCCCGGCGACCTGCCGCTGCGCGCCCACGAGATCCTCGAGAACACCCTCCAGTTCGAGCTGACCGGCGACGCGGACCAGGGCAGCGGCACCGAGCTGGCCACGACCGACGCCAACCTCACCGGCACCGGCGAGCTGCTCACCGTACTGAAGCCGCTGCTGACCAGCCGCGCCCCGCACCTGCTGCCCACCGTCGAGCGGGACACCGCCCGGCTGCGCGCGCTGCTCGACGCGGCGCACCACGGCGACACCTGGACCCCGCTCGACCGGCTCGACGCCGCCGGCCGGGCCCGCCTGGACGGGGCCACCGGGCAGCTCCTGGAAGACCTCGCCCCCGTGCCGGACCTGCTGGAGATCCGCAAGTCCGCCTGACGCCCCACCGCGCGCCGTGCACCATCCCCCGAACCGTCCCGAGCCGACCCCGGTCCACACCGAAGGGAACCCCTCCATGCCGTCCGCCGCCACGCCCACCCCGCCGGGCGGCTGCCCCGCCGGTCACGGCCGCCGCACCTTCGTCCGGACGGCCCTCGGAGCCGGGGCCGCCGGCGCGGTCCTGGCCGGCGGCGGGCTCGCGCTGAGCCAGACCGGCACCGGCCAGGCGCATGCCGCGGACGGCTCCGAGCCGACGCGGATCCCCTTCCACGGCGCCCACCAGGCCGGGGTCGTCACCCCCGCGCAGGCCGCCGCCGCCTTCGTCTCCTTCGACGTCATCGCCGACGACCGCCGGGAACTGGCGGACCTGTTCAGGACTCTCACCGAGCGGGCCCGTTTCCTCACCGCGGGCGGCGCCCCCACGGACCTCGGCGTCGGCGCCCCGCCCTCCGACAGCGGCATCCTCGGCCCCGAGGTCCCCGCCGACGCCCTCACCGTGACCGTCGGCGTCGGGGCCTCCCTCTTCGACGACCGCTACGGCCTCGCCAAGGCCAGGCCGCGCCGGCTCACCGCGATGCGCACCTTCCCCAACGACAACCTCAGGGCCGCCGAGTGCCACGGCGACCTGTCCCTGCAGATCTGCGCGAACCGCCAGGACACCGTGCTGCACGCGCTGCGCGACATCGCCCGGCACACGCGCGGCGCCCTCCAGATCAAGTGGCGCATCGACGGTTTCCAGAACACCCCGCGCCCCACCGGAACGCAGCGCAACCTGCTCGGCTTCAAGGACGGCATCGCCAACCCGGACGTGACCTCCGCCCGGGAGACGGACCGGCTGATCTGGGTGGGCGAGGGCCAGGGCGAGCCCGCCTGGGCGACCGGGGGCAGCTACCAGGTCATCCGGATCATCCGCATGCTCGTGGAGTTCTGGGACCGGGTGTCGCTGACCGAGCAGGAGAAGATGTTCGGCCGCCGCAAGGACACCGGCGCCCCGCTGGACGGCGCCCAGGAGAGCGACGTCCCGAACTACGCCAAGGACCCGCACGGCACGGCGATCCCGCTGGACTCCCACATCCGGCTCGCCAACCCGCGCACCGCCGCGACCGACGCCTCCCGCCTGCTGCGCCGCGGCTACAACTACGACCGGGGCGTCGACAACGTCGGCAACCTCGACATGGGCCTGGTCTTCTGCTGCTACCAGCAGGACGTGGTCCGCCAGTTCGAGGCCACCCAGACCCGGCTGATCGACGAGCCCCTCGTCGACTACATCTCGCCGACCGGCGGCGGCTACTTCTACGTCCTGCCGGGCGTACGCGACTCCGCCGACTGGCTCGGCCGCGGCCTGCTGGCGGCCTGACCGCGCCGCACCGCTCTGACCGCGCCGCACCGCTCTGACCGCGCCGCACCGCCCTGATCCGCCCGACCACCCGACCGGCCGCTCCACGAACCCGACCTGTCCGGCCTGCCCGACCGGCCTGACCTGCCCCCACCGGCCTGACCTGCCCGGTCGCGGCCTACCGTGGCGCGGGCCGGGGCCGTGCCGGACTTTCCCCTCCCATGGTCAAGACCAATCACGGCCTTTACTGCACATCATGCGCAGATGGGAGAGCATGGCAGAAGGCTGCCCCGGCGCGGCCTTTCGCACCATCCACCGAAGGAAAGCCCCTCCCATGACGGCCGCCCCTGGTCCCACTCCGCTCCTCCCCGCCACGGCCGAGGCCAAGCGTTCGCCCTGGCACCGCGTCCGCACCTCCATGACGCGGCAGGAGTGGACCAGGGTCGGCGGCATGGCCGCCTTCGTGCTCGCCCTGCACGTCATCGGCTGGTTCACCCTCGTGTGGATCGTGGCGCCGGAGCACTACAGCATCGGCACCAAGTCCTTCGGCATCGGCATCGGCGTCACCGCCTACACGCTCGGCATGCGGCACGCCTTCGACGCCGACCACATCGCCGCCATCGACAACACCACCCGCAAGCTGATGAACGAGGGGCAGCGGCCCCTGTCGGTCGGCTTCTGGTTCTCCCTCGGCCACTCCAGCATCGTCTTCGGCCTGGCGTTCCTGCTCTCCCTGGGCGTCAGGGCGCTGGCGGGCCCCGTCCGCGACGACAACTCCCAGCTGCACGACGTCACCGGCCTGATCGGCACGACCGTCTCCGGCACCTTCCTCTACGTCATCGCCGCCATCAACCTGGTGATCCTGGCCGGCATCTGGAAGGTGTTCCGGCAGATGCGCTCGGGGCACTTCGACGAGGCCGCCCTGGAACAGCAGCTGAACAGCCGCGGGTTCATGAACCGCATCCTCGGCCGGGTCATGAAGTCGATCACCAAGCCCTGGCAGATGTACCCGCTGGGCCTGCTCTTCGGACTCGGCTTCGACACGGCCACCGAGATCGCGCTGCTGGTGCTGGCGGGTTCCGGCGCCGCCTCCGGGCTGCCCTGGTACGCCATCCTGTGCCTGCCCGTGCTGTTCGCGGCGGGCATGTCGCTGCTGGACACGATCGACGGCTCGTTCATGAACTTCGCCTACGGCTGGGCGTTCTCCAAGCCCGTCCGCAAGGTCTACTACAACCTCACCATCACCGGCCTGTCCGTGGCGGTCGCCCTGATCATCGGCACCGTCGAACTGCTCGGCCTGCTCGCCGAGAAGCTCGCACTGCACGGCTTCTTCTGGGACTGGGTCGCGGGCCTGGACCTCAACGTCATCGGCTTCGTCATCGTCGGACTGTTCTTCGTCACCTGGGTGCTCGCCCTGGTGGTCTGGAAGGCCGGCCGCATCGAGGAGAAGTGGACGGCCGGCCTGGCCGCGTCCACGGAGTCCACCCCGAGTGATCACGAGGCCCCGGGTACGCGTGTGACCCGGTGAACCGGCGGCAGCGGGATTGGAGCGCGCGCGGCGGGAAACGCGGAGCACGACACCGCGACCCCGAGCCGCCGAGAAGGAGGCATCCGTGAGCACCGATCCGATGGCCGACGACGCCTACCAGCCCACCGGGAGCAACGAGGAGCAGGAGGACGCCGCGCCGCTGGACATGCAGGACGCGATCGGCGAGCGGACCTACGACGACACCCTCGACGAGGGCTACTCGCCGCCGGAGAAGCCGCTCGGCGTCGACAAGTACGGCACCACGGCGGCCGAACAGCACGAAGGTGAGAGCCTCGAACGGCGGCTGGCCCAGGAACGGCCCGACGCGGGGGAGACCGACGGCGACGACGTGGGCGACCTGCCCGGCGGCGAGGGTGAACCGGTCGACCCGGAGGCCGGGGACGCGCGCGCCGGGCGCCTGGTCGCCCCGGACGAGGGCGCGCACACCGACACCACCAAGGAGGAGGTGGCCTTCGACGCGGGCATCGACGGCGGGGCCGCGGGCGCCGAGGAGGCCGCCGTGCACGTCGTCGAAGACGACAGCACCCTGCCCGGCGAGGACTCGCGGCGCTGACGGCACCCGCCGCCGGCCATCGGCCCCCGAGCCGGTCGAGCTGCCGCAGCACAACTCGGGCACGGGCCGGACCCGTGGGACCCGTGCGGAGGCCGCCGGCACCGTGACCCGCCGGGAAGGCCCGTGCCACGGGGAACGGGGCGGGGGCCGGGGCCCCCGGCCCCCGCCCCCCCGGCTGGTGTTTGGGGGTGGCCTCGCGGTGCGGCCCCCCCACGCCGGCGCCGCACACGGGGCACGAG